>DAOUBE010000290.1:0-7856 GCA_034432835.1 Dehalococcoidia bacterium
AACGCTCCGGACCTGGAGGGGGCCAAGAAGCTGCTTCAGGAGGCTGGGGTGTACGGGACCAGGATCAACCTCATCGTTCCCCAGGGCGGCGGCATCGGCGAGCTGAACGGCCTGGCGGCCCGGGACTACCTGGCCTCCCTGGGCTTCGACGTGGACTTCCAGGTGCTGGACTCGGCCACCTACACCGCCAAGCGCTCCGATAAGGCCTACGTCGATACCTTCCTGACCATAGGCAACTTCACCTTCGGAGGCATCAGCCCGCTACTCCAGACCAGCCTCTTCGTGAACAAGTTCGCCAACAACTACCAGGACACCAGCGGGCGGATGACGCAGCTTCTGGACCAGCTTGCCCGGGCCGGGGATGACCAGGCCCGGCGAGGGGTGATGGTGGAGATCCAGAAGCAGTTCTACGTGGACTTCCCTTACATAATTATAGGAGACATCCTGCCCGTCATCGCCTACCGGGCCGATCTGAAGGGGATCGAGACCACCCTCAACTTCGGCCACACGGTTACTTATAATAACGCCTGGAAAGAGAGGAATTAGGCCCTCGCTGGACAGGCAAGCCATCCCTCCTGACGGCGTCACCCTGGCGGGACAAATGGGCGGGGCCCCGTCCTTCGCCCACCTGTCCCCAGGCTTTGCTGGGTCCAGAGCTGCTCTGAATAAATGCAGACATACATCTTGAGAAGGCTGCTTGCCAGCATCCCCGTGGTGGCCATCGTGGCCGTGGTCTCCTTCTCTATCATCCATGTCGTCCCTGGGGACGCCGCCCATGCCATCGCCGGGGATGATGCCTCGCCAGAGGAGATAGAGGAGATCAGAAGGGCCATGGGCCTGGACCGGCCCTTTCTTGTCCAGTTCGGCTCCTGGTTGGGGAAAATCTTTCAGGGAGATATGGGTACCTCCCTTTTCTACAGGCAGTCCATTGGCCGCCTGCTGTTGGACAGCCTGGAGCCCACCCTTAGCCTGGCCTTCTTCGCACTGTTCATAGCCCTGTCCCTGGGCATTCCCCTGGGCATCCTGGCCGGCTGGAAGGGGCACACCCTGGTGGACAGGGCGGTCATGGTGTTTTCTGTCCTCGGGTTCTCCATACCCAACTTCTGGCTAGGGTTCATGTTCATCTGGGCCTTCGCCGTCAACCTGTCCTGGTTCCCGGCCATAGGGTTCACCAGCGCCCTGGACGACTTCCCCAAGTTCCTGCGCAGCATGGCCCTCCCTTCCCTCACCGTGGGCATGTCTGGCTGCGCCCTCATCGCCAGAATGACCAGGTCAAGCATGCTGGAGGTGCTGGGCGAGGACTACATACGGACGGCCCGCTCCAAGGGCCTGAGGGAGGTGGTGGTCCTGTTCCGCCACGCCTTCAAGGCGGCCTCCCTACCCGTGGTCACCCTGGTGGGGCTGATGATCGCTGGCCTGATCACCGGCGTGGTGGTAACCGAGACCGTGTTCACCATTCCTGGCATCGGCAGGCTTATCATCACCGCCGTGGAGCGTCGGGACCTGCCTATTATCCAGGCAGTGATGGTGCTTCTGGGCATGAAGTACATCGTGTTCAACCTGTTAACGGACCTGGCCTACGCCTACCTGGACCCCAGGGTGAGGTACTGAAAGATTGAGCGTGAGAAGTGGAATCCAGTCCCAGTTAAGTCGTTGGGCGGCCCTTCGGGTCCGCAGGCCGGGGCTACGCAAGTTTGTGTACAGGGTAAGGCGGAACCCCAATCTAGCCATGGGGTTCCTGGTCATGGTCATCGCAGCCACTATAGCCATCTTCGCACCCTTGATTGAGAGATACGATCCCATAGAGCTGTCCCCCTTCGAGCGCCTTTCACCGCCTTCGGCCAAGCACTGGTTCGGCACCGATGCTACAGGCCGGGACATATACTCTAGGACCGTGCATGGCGCCCGGCTGTCCCTGTCCGTTGCCTTCTCCGTAGTGGTGCTGGTATCTATCGCGGGGACGGCCCTGGGCCTTCTCAGCGGCTACTCACGGCGGGTGGACATGGTGCTCATGCGCTTCATGGACGGGCTCATGGCCTTCCCCACCCTCATGCTGGCCCTGGCCCTCATAGCCCTGCTGGGCCCCAGTATCCAGAACGTCATCATCGCCATCAGCGTGGTGGACACCCCTCGCATGGTGAGGATAGTGCGGAGCGCTGTGCTGAGCCTGCGGGAGCAACCCTTCGTGGAGGCGGCCAGGGCCATCGGGGTACCCACGTGGCGCATCCTGTTCGTTCACATCGCGCCCAACACCATAGCGCCGGTGACGGTCCAGGCCACCTTCATTTTCGCTGCGGCCATCCTTACCGAGGCAAGCCTGAGCTTCTTGGGCGCCGGCGCCCCTCCTCACATTCCTAGCTGGGGCAACATGATAAGCCAGGGCCGGGGTTACATTCAGGTGGCCTTCTGGATCATATTCTTCCCTGGCCTTTTCATGGCCCTGACGGTCCTGGCGGTGAACCTGGTGGGGGATGGCATGCGGGACTGGCTGGACCCGAAGCTGAGACGACGTCTGTGAAACAGAAGGAGGAAGATGAAGATCGAAAGTGTGGAGCCCATCCTGACCTTCAATTTTCTGCTGGTGCGCCTACGCACCGACACGGGGATCACGGGGTGGGGGCAGACGGCCTACTTCAGCTATCCCGATGCCGCCGAGAGGATAGTCAACGTATTCCAGAAGTACCTGGTGGGCAAGGACCCCCTTCAGATTGAGCGCCACTGGTACAACATGTTCCGCCAGTCCCCCTTCCGGGGCGCCGCGGCCATGGGCGCCATCAGCGCCGTGGACATCGCCCTGTGGGACGTCGCAGGGAAACACTTCCAGGTTCCCGTCTATCAGCTCCTGGGCGGCAGGCAGCGGGACAAGGTGCGCCTCCACTACCTCATGGACGGCTCCTCCCAGCAGACCCTGGACCAGATTGTGGAGCGGGCTAAGTTCGCCCTCAAGGAGGGGTTCACCGCCATCAAGCTGGACCCCCTGCCTCCCAACCACCAGAACCTCAGTCACTCCCGGCTTATTGAGGAGGTTCTGAAGCGGCTGGGGGCCTTGCGGGAGGTCGTGGGGTGGGACATCGACATCGGCGTGGAGGTGCACCGGAAGCTGGTGCCAGGGCCCGGCATTCACCTGGCTCAGTACCTAGAGCCCTTCCGAATCATGTTCTACGAGGACCCCATCACCCCCGATAGTATAGACGCTCACGTCCAGGTGGCGGAGAAGGTGGTCATTCCTGTGGCCTTCGGCGAACGGCACCACACCATCCACGAGTTCCGCGACCTACTGACGCGGAACGCCGTGCACTACCTGAGGCCCGACGTGGGCCTGGCCGGCGGCATCACCCACTGCAAGAAGATCTCCACCCTGGCCGAGTCCTTCCAGGCGGGGATCATCCCCCACAACTTCATCAGCCCCCTGCTCACGGCGGCCTCGGTGCAGTGGGTCACGGCCATACCCAACCTGACGCTGCAAGAGTACTGCATGTGGGATGAGCAGGAGCCCAGGAAGGGCTTGCTGAAGACGCCCCTGAAGAGGGAGGGCGGGTACCTTATCCCCCCCGAAGCGCCCGGCCTGGGTGTGGAGGTGAACGAGGACTTTATCAAGGCGCACCCGTACACTCCGCCCCAGCCCAGGGCGCTCCAACATCTGGATGGCTCGGTGGCTGTGCACTGACACTAGGCCGATGGTTGCGAGGGCGCTCAGGGCGGATGATGCACGGGGGTGTAGGGCCGCAGCCGTGACCTGGTCCATGCCTTGTAGAAGAGGACTAGCATGAGGCGGACAGAACGAAAGATAGTAGGGGATGGAGGATGATAGCCGATCTGACGGGAAGAACGGCCCTGGTTACCGGAGGTGCCCGAGGTGTAGGCAGAGCCATAGCCTTGACTATGGCAGAGCAGGGCGCCGACGTGGCGATAGGTGACATAAACAAGGCTACACTACCCCAGGTGGCCAGGGAGATAGAGGGCCTGGGCAGGCGTACCCTGGCCCTGGAGATGGACGTCACCTCCCGACAGTCTGTGGACTCGGCGGTCTCCCATATCGTCTCGACCTGGGGCCACCTGGATATCCTGGTCAATAATGCCGGGGTGACGGGCGCTCCGGGCTGGCTGGAGAGCGGTGACGACCGGGATGAGGACTGGCACTACGTCCTGACGGTCAACCTTCTGGGCGTGGTCAACTGCTGCAAGGCGGTGATGGACCACATGATGGAGCGCCGGTACGGCAAGATTATTAACATTGCCTCTACGGCGGGTAAGCCCGGCGACCCCCTGGCCCAGGGGGCCAGCAAAGGCAGGGGCAGGCCCAGCGGCTCGCCCTACGCCGTGAGCAAGGCGGGGGTGATAAGGTACACCCAGACCATGGCTCCAGGCCTGGCCCGGCACAACATAAACATCAACTGTATCTGCCCTTCCCGAATGGTGACCCAGATGGGGCTGGACCTGGCAAGGCGTCGCCAGATTGTGAACCCCGCCCTGGCGGAGATGGATACCCTGGAGCTGCGGCGGGAGGATGTGCTTAAGGTCAACCTGTTTGGCCGGGAGCTTCTGCCCGAGGATGTGGGGAAAATGGCCGCTTTCCTGGCATCGGAGGATGCCCGGAACATCACGGGCCAGGCCATCAACGTGGACGGCGGCTTCAAGATGGTGTAGGGGGCCTGGGTGGGGGAACGGCTTGGCTGGCCTCCTGGCCGGCAAGGCCTTTACACGGCCTTCACGCTCCAGCCCCCGGGCATCACACAGGGTTCACAGGCTGGTGGCACTCTAGAGGCGAGTTGGAGGTGCCGCTGTGCCACAGCCCCTCACCATAGCCATCGCGGGCGACGTTATGCTGGGCCGCCTGGTCAACGATGTCATCGCCCAGCGCGGTTATCGGTACCCCTGGGGCGACGTCCTGCCTCTGCTGCAAGGGGCCGACCTCTTTCTCATAAACCTGGAGTGCGCCCTGACCTCCTGCCAGGTGCCCTGGCACGATGGCGAGTACAAGGCCTTCTACTTTCGAGCGGACCCGGCGGTGGTGGAGACCCTGAAGGCGGCCCGGGTGGACTTGGCCTGCGTGGCCAATAACCACTCCCTGGACTTTGGCTACCAGGGGTTGCTGGAGACCCTCCGGCTCCTGGACCAGGCGGGCATCGGCCATGCGGGGGCTGGCCCCGACCTGGCGTCGGCCCGCGCTCCGGCGGTGCTAACCGCCAAGGGCTACCGGGTGGGTGTTGTCGCCTTCGCTGACTACCCCCAGGCCTGGGCTGCTACAGAGACCTCGCCCGGCATCAACTACCTGCCCGTCTCCCTGGACCCCCGCGACTTCTCCCCTGTGCAGGCAGCCCTGAAGGCGGCCCGGGCGCAGTCTGACATGGTCATCTTCACCATCCACTGGGGCCCCAACATGCGCGTCCGGCCTCCCCAGACCTTCAAGGAGTTCGCTCGACGAGTGATGGACGCCGGGGCTGACGTCTTCTGGGGCCACAGCGCCCACCTGGTCCAGGGCGTGGAGGTGTACAAAGGGAAGCCTATTCTATACGACACGGGCGACTTTGTGGACGACTACGCCGTTGACCCCTGGGAGCGTAACGACCTTTCCGCCCTGTTTCTCCTCCAGGCGCGGCCGCCGTTGGTGGAGGCCATCCAGGTGGTGCCCGTCCGGATAGAGGAGATGCAGGTCAACCTGGCCCAAGGGCGGGAGCGGGAGTGGTTCGTGCGGCGGTTCGTGGGCCTGTGCGCCGAGATGGGCACGGCGGTGCAGGTGGGTGCCGAGGGGCTGGTTATTTCCACCTCGCGCTAAGTGGGCCTCCCCATCTTCGGGCACCCACTCGTCCCAACCTCCTCCCCACAAGGCGCCCAGGGGTGCCTCCTGGCCACGGTAGTCCTGCTCTTTCCACGAACTAACACCACACTCAGGCCATCCTGAGGTCAAGGGCCTGGGCCGGGGTGGCCCCATTTTCGTGGGGGGAGGGTGCCAGCACCCCTTGACCCCCAAAGGGAGGACCAGTGTATAATCTGATGCAGTAGGAATCGGGAAAAATAAGTCACGATATTATGTGTATGCGCCCCCTGGTCCTGCCGGGGGGCCTTTTTTCGCGGCCTGCAGGGTAAGGAGGCACGGAAATGGTCGCGCCCAATCTTGCGCTAAGGTCTTCTGCGCCGCCCCGGGCGAGAGTCCCCACACCGGAGTCGAAGCGCAGCAGGCGCATCCTCTTACTTGAAGGCCCCGTCGGCGCCATCGCTGCGGGCATCCACGCCAACTTCGTAGGCCCCTTTGCCCTGCGCCTGAGCGCCACCACCTTCCAGATGGGCATGCTCACTGCCTTTACCGAGCTGCTTACTGCCCTGACCCAGCTCTTCGCCTCCCGCATTGTGGGCCTGCTGGGGGGCCGCAAGCGGATGGTGGTCACCACCATCCTCCTCAGTGCCCTCCCGTGGCTTTTCATGGCCCTGGTGCCCTTCGCGCCGGCCTCCATGCGGGTCTGGATGCTCATCCCCCTGTCCGCCGCGGCCATCTCCCTGTTCATGATTAGCGATCCTGCCGTGGGTAGCTGGATCTCCGACGTAGTGCCGAAAGACCGGCGGGGAAGCTTCCTGGGCCTGCGGGGCTCCGCGGCCACCCTCTCTCTGGTCACCATCGCCTTGTCCGGGGCCATGGTGCTGGACCGGCTGGGGGGCGCCGTCCTTTGGGGCTTTGTGGTGGTGTTCCTCATGGCCCTCATGGCCAGGATGGTGTCCGCCTATATGTTCAGCCGGGTGGCAGACCCCCGCCCTGACGTGCGCATCAAGCCCGGCATGGCTCCCTGGCAGTACATTGCCCACATGGGCCAGACCACCCTGGGCCGTTACAACCTTTTCATCTTTGTGTTCCATTTCGCCATGGGGTGCGGCGGGCCTTTCTTCGGTGTGTACCTACTACGGGACCTGGGCTTCTCCTACCTGGTCTTCGTCAGCCTGGGCGTCATCTCCAACGTGGCCGCCATATTCACCATGCCCCTGTGGGGGCGCCTGGCCGACCGCCGTGGCAATATGTTCGTGCTGGCCATTGCAGCGCCGTCCTTGGCCATCTT
This sequence comes from Dehalococcoidia bacterium, assembly GCA_034432835.1. Lineage (GTDB taxonomy): Bacteria > Chloroflexota > Dehalococcoidia > Lucifugimonadales > DAOUBE01 > DAOUBE01. The sequence goes on from DAOUBE010000290.1 coordinate 7,047, forward strand.
CCCCCTGACCTGGGTGGTCTCACCCCAGCCCTGGTATCTGCTCCTAACCCACATCTTCGGAGGCATCATCGGCGCTGGCTGGGGCATCGGTGCCTACAACTTCGTCCTGGAGGGGTCTGACGAGGAGACCCGCACCTCGGCCGTGGGCTATTTCAGGGCCATGGCCTCCTTGGGGGTCTTCGCTGGCAGCCTGATGGGTGGGGCCATCGCGGCCTTCCTGCCCACCATCCTTCCCTACCAGCTCATGACCCTGTTCTTGCTATCGGCCACCCTCCGCATCATCACCGTGGCCGTCTTCCTGCCCAGGGTCAGGGGCCACGCCCCCAGGGTAGTCTCGGCCAGCCACTCCAGCTCCTGACCGTCCTATCCCGCCGGCTGGCCTATTCAGGCCCTTTCTCTTCTGGGGTATAATGCTGGGCGTGGGTCTGGCCTTTCGCCAGTCCACGCCCTTCTCTTTTGCCTGTCTTGCCAGGCATACATACGATACACCTATAGGAGGTGCCCAAATTCGCGCCATAGATATCCACGTCCATGTGCCTCGGCAGCCTGGCCTGCCCGAGGTGGCCATCGAAAGCTATCTGCGCCGCTACTTCAAGATGCCCGACCCTCCCAAGGACTACCACGAGATGGCCTCCGTGTATAAGCAGCTAGACATAATGGGCGTCATCTTCTCCGTGGATACCCAGGTTACCACCAACGAGCCCCCCGACTCCAATGACTACGTGGCAGAGATAGTGCGCGCCTACCCCGAGCAGTTCATTGGCTTCGCCACAGTGGACCCGTGGAAGGGGAAGATGGCGGTGGATGAGG
>DAOUBE010000291.1:0-6070 GCA_034432835.1 Dehalococcoidia bacterium
AGCCAAACCCCTCTAGCTGGGAGGCGATGTATTGGGCCGCCTCCCTCTCCCGTGGAGTGGCCGAGGGCCGGGGGCCGAACCGCTGGGAGAGGGTGGCCACGTAGCCGTAGGCCTGTTCTCCCAAACTGAAAGGCGAGGCTTGGGAAGGGGTGGTGGGAGTGGTGGCAGGCAGGGGGGGGGTGGCCGTGGGCGTGGGGCTGGGGGCAATGAGGGTCGGGGTGGCGGGAAAGGCCGGGGCGGTAGGGGTGGCCGTGGGGGTGGGAGAGGGCAGGGGTAAGGTGGGGGTGCCCCGCAGGCGGCAGCCCCCCAGCAGGAGGGCCACCGCCACCACCAGGGACACCATGAGTACCCCGCCGGCCCGCCACCACCCCAGCGCGCTAATCTGGCACCTCCGCGACCCTCCGCAAGGTCACTGTACTGACTATAGAGAGCACTTTAGGGGCTGCCCTCAGGCTCTGTCAATGGAGACCCATGGCAAACTTGCGTTATTACACTGAAACGTGTATTCTGGGGCTATTCTGTCGGGACAAGGCGACCCTGTAGCATGGCACACAGCAGACAGCCCCTCAAGAGCCCCCTGAAGCATATCCCCGAGGCCCTTCTGGCCCGGCTGTGGCGGGAGCGCGCCGCCCGGCGGGAGGCCTTCACCACCCTGGACGGGCGGCGGGTGCGGGTACTGTACCCGGGCAGGCCAGGCACCGGCGCCGGCCCAGACTTCCGGGACGCCCTCCTGGAGCGGGACGGCACCACGGTGAGGGGCGACGTGGAGGTGCACCGCCGCCTGGGAGAGTGGTACAGCCATGGCCACCATAGGGACCCCCGTTACCAGGGCGTGGTGCTGCACGTGGTGGCTGTGGCCGGCAGGGCTGCCGCCAGCGCCCTGTCCGGCGGCGGGCAGGCGCCGGTGGTGGAGTTGGCACCCCTCATGGCCTCGCCGCCCCCGGGGGACGGGGAGGCCCAGTCCCCCCTCTGGCCCCTGCTGGCCAGCCGGGGGTACCCCGTGCCTGCCGGCCCCCAGGCCCTGGCAGGGTTGCTGGACGCCGCCGGCGAGGCGCGGTTCCTGGGAAAGAGCGGCGCCTTCTTCAGGGACCTGAAATCCCAGGAGGCCCAGGAGGTGCTGTACCGCGGCCTCATGGAGGCGCTGGGATACAGCCGCAACCGGCAGGCCTTTCTGGAACTGGCCCGCCGGGTGCCCTACGTCCAGGCCCGGGACCACGCCCTCCAGGTGCCCCGGGCCCAGCGGCCCAGGGTTCTGGAGGAGCTGCTGCTTCGGGAGTCTGGGTTGGCGCTGGGCCAGGGCAGCCATCCCGCGCCCATAGCGTGGCAACTGGCCCAGGTACGGCCCACCAACCACCCCCGTCGGCGCATAGCCGGGGCGGCACGACTGGTGGCCCGCTACCTGGAGGTGGGTCTGCTCAAGGGGCTGGCCGGCCTGGCCCTGGAGGGCTCCTGGCAGGCCCTGGAGAGGGGGCTGATGGTGGACGGGCAGCCGGGGGACAGGCCGGCCCCCATCGGAAGGGCCAGGGCGGGGGACATGGCGGTGAACGTGGTGCTCCCCTTCTTCCACGCCCTGGCCTGCCAGCGGGGCGACCGCAGGCTGGCGGCGGCGGCCCTGGCCCTGTACCGGGACTACCCCTCCCTTCAGGACAACGAGTTGACCCGGGAGATGTGCCGCCACCTCCTGCCGGAGGGGTGGAAGGAGGTGGTGACCTCGGCCCGGCGGCAGCAGGGGCTGCTCCATCTCTTCAAGGCCGCCGTGGGCGGGGCGTAGGGGTGGGGGTCCCGGGTCTGAAGTCCAGCCACCCATCAACAGAAGTCCGCGGCCTGGAAGCCGCCGAATCCTGTTGGGCGGTATATACGGTCCTTGGGCATCCCTGGCTGGGCTTAGGGCCCTGGTGACCCAGGACCGGCCCCCTTGCCCGCCAAGGGAAGGGGGTCATTAAGACGTCCCCCCACATTCCTAGACTCCTAGAGACTTTGGCATCAACTACCAATGTTGGGGTGGGGTAACGGCGGACGCCTCTAATCAAACAGTACCAGCAATGGGATGATTTCTCATCCCGCGCACTATGCTGGTACAATGGCAACTCGGTACTATAATTAGCAAGAGGTACAGATGGACTGGCAAGAGAAGAAACAGCCGACGGAGGAGGCACCTCCTCAAGAGCAGCCCAGCCTTCCCCCCGAACCACCCCGGCCCCCGGCAGCGGCCCTGCCGGCCGAGCCCTGGCCTGTGGTGGGGCTACGGGGCCTGGCGCTGCTCCCCGGCGAGAAGGTGGAGCAGATGTTCAGCCCGCGGGACGGCCTGGTGGACCAGGCACCCCCCGAGGGCGAGCTTCTGGTCATGACCAACCAGCGGATCATCGGCTTCATCCACGGCGACGGTCGGCGGACCTCCCTGCTGACTTCCTTGTCGGAGCTGCGGGCGGTAGCCCTGAAGTCAACGGGACGCAACAGCAAGCACGTGCTCCAGGGCCTGGGCCTAGTGGTGGCCGGGCTGCTGGCCTACGTGCTCATAGGCTACACCTTCTTCACCAACGGAGGCCAGGTGCTGGGGGCCCTGGTGGGGGGCATCATCGGCCTGATAGGCGTCATGCTCCTCTCCCGCTACTTCTTCTGGGAGGACGAGGGCACCATCACCTTCCAGAGCGGGAGCTGGGAGATAAGCTTCCCATACTTCAGCCAGAAGGCCTCCGCCGACGTCTATTCCCTGGTGGACCGGTTCTTCCAGCTAAAACTGCAGTCCAGCGCGGATAAGCCCAGGACCCAGGAGCAGAGGTCGGAGAATGCCCCGGGGCAGGGACCGGGGCCCAAGGGGCCGGGCCCTGGGGACACCACGTCTTAGCCAATCTTGGCGCTGGGGTCCACGTCTAGGTCAAGGCCATCCCTGCGGCCCTTCACGTAGTGGAAGTAGGCGCAGGCGGCGATCATGGCCCCGTTATCGGTACAGAGGACGGGCGGTGGTATAAACACAGGCAGGCGGGCCCTCTCCTTTAGCAGCTCGCGCAGTCTGGCGTTGGCGGCCACGCCACCCCCGATGATGACCCCCCGGGCGCCGTAGCGCTCCGCCGCGTCCAGGGTCTTGGCTACCATCACCTCCACCACCGACTCTTGAAAGGCCGCCGCCATCTCCGTCACCCGGCCCTGGTCCCGCTCCACGCCCTGGGGGGTAGGGTAGAGGCCCACCTCCTGGGCGCGGTGTAGAAGGGCCGTCTTCAGGCCGCTGAAGCTGAAGTCCAGGGTATCCTTCAGCCAGGCCCGGGGGAGGCTCTCCTCTCCCCGGGCGCCCTGGGCGGCCCGCTGAATATAGGGGCCTCCGGGGAAGCCCAGCCCCAGGATGCGGGCCGCCTTGTCAAAGGCCTCGCCAGCGGCATCGTCGCGGGTGCGGCCCACCAGGAGGTACCGGCCATGGTCCGACATGAGCACCAGGTCGGTGTGCCCCCCGGACGCGATGAGGCACAGGAGGGGGAAGCCCGGCTCCCGGTCCGGCTCCTGGTCCGTGAGCCACGTGGCGTAGATGTGGCCCTCTAGGTGGTTGACCCCTATTAGGGGCACCTCCAGGGCCATGGCCAGCCCCTTGGCGGCGTTCAGGCCCACCAGTAGAGAGCCAGCCAGCCCCGGACCGTAGGTCACCCCGATGGCGTCCAACTGGGCCATGGTCACCCCCGCCTGGTCCAGGGCCTGCCTCAGCACCGGCGCCATCTGGAGGATGTGCTGTCGTGACGCCACCTCGGGGACCACGCCGCCAAAGCGGGCGTGGAGCTCCACCTGGGAGGAGACGACGTTGGACAGCAGGCGGCGGCCATCCTCCACCACCGCCACCGCCGTCTCGTCGCAGGAGGTCTCTATCCCCAGGATCCTAACACTCATCCCACCATCTCCAGGGCTAAGGATAACGGCTGTGTCCAGGCCCTCCCACCGGGGCCTGAGGGATTTTGACACTGGTCGTGCATCAATGCTATTATCCTATATAGACTCACCATGAGCCAACCACTGAACGAAGAGCCTCCGAAACGCCACGCGGTCTTCCAGAGACACCGCCTTAAACCTCTTTTACCCAAGGGAGTTATATCACCATGGATGCAGGTGACTTAGCCAAACTCATTCTTCTTGCTCTTGCCGTACTTTTCTCCGCCTTCTTCTCCAGCACAGAGGCAGCCTTTCTCTCCATCCAGCAAGGGAAACTGGCCCACCTGGTCAAGTCAGGGGTCAGGGGGGCCGATGAGGTAGCCCGGGTGGCCGGGCGCCCCGAGCGGCTGCTCCCCACTGTCCTGGCTGGTAATAACCTGGTCAACACCGCTGCCGCCGCCCTGGGCACCTCCCTGGCGGCATCCTTCCTCAGCCCCAACGCCGCTGTCATCGCTGCCACTGCGGGTGTAACCGTCCTACTCATGGTCTTCGGCGAGATAATACCCAAGACCCTGGGCACCAGGAACTCCGAGCGCCTGGCCGTGCTCCTGGTGAGGCCCCTTCAGGTGGCCGAATGGCTGCTCTTCCCAGCGGTGTGGGTGCTCCAGCGCCTCAGCCGCATGACGTCCAAGGTCTTCGGGCTGCCAGAGCAGGTCATGGTCACCGAGGAGGAGATCCGCTCCCTCATCGACGTGGGCCGCGAGGCTGGGGCCGTGCACCCCTCCGAGGCGGATATGCTGGAGCAGGTGTTCCACTTCGGCGACCGGCCCGTAAGGGAGGTCATGACCCCCCGAACCGAGGTGGTGTGGCTGTCCAAGGACACCACCCTGGAACAGTTCCTCCAGATATATAGCGAGAACCAGTACACCCGCTTCCCCGTGTACGAGGAGACGGTGGACAACGTGGTGGGGCTGGTGTCACTGAAGGATGTGGTCCGCAGCATGGCCGCCAAGGAGCTGGGGCCCCAGGATACCCTGGCCCCCCTGCTGCGACCCGCCTACTTTGTGCCCGAGAGCAAGCCGGCGGCGGAGCTCTTCTCCGAGATGCGCTCCAAGGGGTACCAGATGGCCATCGTGGTGGACGAGTTCGGCGGCGTGGCCGGCCTGGTGACCCTCAAGGCCCTTCTGGAGGTCATCGTGGGGCCCGTGGGGGAGGAGGGCGCCCCCGCTGAGGAGGAGTACCAGGCCATCGACGAGTTCACCTATGAGCTGGACGGCGGCATGGGTATCGATGAGATCAACGAGAAGCTGGGGCTTAACCTGCCCGAGGGCGACTACCAGACGGTGGCTGGCTTCGTCCTGAACCAGATGGGCCGCGTCCCCAACGAAGGCGAGCACTTCCACTATCAGAACCTACGCCTGACCATCAAAGAGATGAAGGGTGTCAAGATCGAGACGGTGGAGGTCCGCGTGTCGGACCACCAGGCCTCCGAGTCGGTGTCGTGACGGCCCCAGGCCAGGGGCAGCAGCGGGAACCATGCATCGCCTAGGGCCAGCGGTCCGCCCCGCTGGGACCCCCTTGGCGCCAAGTCTGGCCCAGGCCATCCCTCCGGAGCATCCCCTTGAACCCTGAGGTGGTGAACAGGCTGGAGGCCCACGTAGCCCGCGCCTTGGAGGGTGCCGGGCTGCGGGGCTGCCTGCTGGTGGTGGCGGTGTCCGGCGGCGCCGACTCCATGGCCCTGCTGCACTGCCTGCTGCGCCTTCGGGAAGCCCAGGCCCTACGGCTGCATGTAGCCCACCTGGACCACGACTTCCGGGGCCACGAGGCCGAGGAGGACGCCCGGTTCGTAGCGGAGCAGGCCCGACAGCTCTCCTTGCCAGCCACGGTGAGCAAGGCCGACCCCATAGAGTACCAGCGGCGCCACGGCATCTCCTCCTTTGAGGAGGCGGCACGCCAGGTGCGCTACCATTTCCTGGCCCGAGTAGCCCAGGAGTCGGGGGCGGACGCTATCGCCCTGGGCCACACCGCCGACGACCAGGCGGAGACGGTGCTGATGCACCTGGTCCGGGGCACCGGCTTGCACGGCCTTCAGGGCATGGCCACCTTCTCTCCCTGGCGTGCCCCTAGCGGCGCCCCCGCGGCCCCCCTCTTCCGCCCCCTGCTGGAGGTTGGCAGGGATGAGACCCAGGCCTACTGCCAGGCCCTGTCCATCCCCTTCCGG
>DAOUBE010000292.1:0-6395 GCA_034432835.1 Dehalococcoidia bacterium
GGTGATAGTCCGCGTTGAGAGGGCTCTTGTAGGTGACGACAAGAAGGGTAAGGACGAGGGGAAGGGAAAGGGGAAGGGCCAGGGACGGGGCAAGGACGACGAAGAAGACGGTAACGATGACGGTGGTGACGATGACAAGGGCAAGCACGGCAAGAAGAGCGATGAGTAGTTCGTCCCGCATGGAGACTTAGGAAAGCTCTCTGCCTGGTTGGGGGAACCGGGCTTCGGGCCGGCCGCCATGGCCGGCCTTCCTTTGTGTCCCAGGCGCCTTCAGTGCCATGGGGTGGGATTGACCTGGGGCCAGGCGCCGCTATACTCACAGCGGTATGATGGACTTCCAGGTCAGGGAAGGAAGCTGAGGATGGCGGCCTTCTGGATGGCTGCCCTGGTGAGCACCCTATCGCTGATGGTGTGGCTGTGGTTGGTGCTCCTGCGAGGCCGCTTCTGGCACATAGGCCCGGACATGGTGCTTTACTGCCAGGTCCCCCAGCCCCCACCCGGCAGCCCCTGGCCGGCGGTGAGCGTGGTGGTGCCGGCCCGTAACGAGGCCGACGTCTTGCCCCACACCCTGCCCACCCTCCTCCGGCAGGACTACCTTGGCCCCTTCCACGTCTTCCTGGTGGACGACCGTAGCGAGGACAATACAGGCCGTGTGGCCCAGGAGGTGGCAGCCAGGTTGGGGGCTGGCGAGAGGCTGACGGTGCTCCAAGGACGCCCGCTGCCCCAGGGCTGGGCGGGGAAGCTGTGGGCCCTGCACCAGGGCGTCGAAGCCAGCGCCGCCACAGGCTCACCCTACCTGCTCCTGACCGATGCCGACATCGCCCACCGGCCGGGGGTCCTACAGGCTCTGGTGGCCAAGGCTCAGGCGGAGGATGCCGACCTGGTCTCCCTCATGGCCATGTTGCGGGTGGAGTCGGCTTGGGAGCGCCTTCTCATCCCGGCCTTTGTGTACTTCTTCGCCAAGCTGTACCCCTTCCGCTGGGTGACGTCCCCCAGAAAGGCCACCGCCGGTGCCGCGGGCGGCTGCCTGCTCCTGAGGCGAGAGGCACTGGAGCGAGTCGGGGGACTCCAGCCCATAGCCAGCGCCCTTATTGACGACTGTGCCCTGGCCCGCCTGATCAAGGCCGGAGGCAGATGGGGCGGAGGCCGGCTCTGGCTGGGGCTTACCCGAGATGTGCACAGCCTGCGCCCCTACCACGGGCTGGCCGGGGTCTGGAGCATGGTGGCCCGGACGGCCTTTGCCCAGTTAGGCTTCTCGCCGCTGCTCCTGGCCGGGACCGTCCTGGGTATGGTTTTGACCTATCTGGTGCCGCCCCTGGCGGGGCTGTCGGGCCTGCTGGCGGCCATGGCGGGCGCGCCTCAGGCCCTGGCCTGGTGGCTGGCAAGTACCGGCCTGGCCGCCTGGGCCCTTATGGCGGTCAGCTACCTGCCTATGGTAAGGTGGTACAGGCTCCCGGTGCCGCTGGCCCCCCTGCTCCCCGTGGCCGGTGCGCTGTACACCGCCATGACCGTGGACTCGGCCCTGCGCTGGTGGCGAGGGCTGGGGGGTGCGTGGAAGGGGCGGACCTACGGCCCCGGCCGAGCTGAGCAGGGCCCGGCGGACCAGAGCGCAGGAGCCAGAGACCAGGAGGGATATGCCTTCAGAGACCCAGAGTGACGGCCTGACTCCCAGCTACTCCGTCCTGTGGCGCGGCCAGGTGCCCCTGCCGGAGGTGACCTGGAGCTATTCGCCCGCCCGGGTGGTGCACTACAGCCCCAGCCAGCAGCGGGACATAGACCGGCACTGGGAGACCCTGCTGGCCTCGGGCCGGAGGTACACTAGTCAGCCCATCTACAGGCTGGCCAGCTTCAAAGGTACACGGTGCTCCCTACACCTGGATCTGGGCCTCACCTTCTACAAGGAGTACCACGGTACTAACGTGGCCCGCCCTGCCTGGGCTCTAGCTGACCCCTCCCTCTACGCCGATCCCCTGGCCATGTCGGCTGTGGTGGTATCCAGGGACGGCTACATACCCCTCCAGGAGCGCTCGGCCATCAGCGGAGAGTACCCCGGCATGCTCCACGTCACCCCCTCTGGCCACCTCCAGCCGCCGGCCTCCCTGGTGGATGGGGTCCTGGCGGAGCTGCACGAGGAGCTGGATGTCCAGCCGGAGGAGCTGGCCGGTGACCTGCAGGTTATCGCCCTGGTGCTGAACACCCAGATCCACAAGCCGGAGCTGGTCCTTTATGGGCACATGACGGTGGCGGTGGGTGACCTAATGGCCCGGCGCCCCAAGGACGCCTGGGAGTACAACCACCTGCTGCCCCTAGAGTGGAGGGCCCAGGCCGTGAAGCGGTGGCTGGTGGAGCACCAGCACGACGCCGTCCCCCCAGGCCACGCCGCGCTGCTGCTGGCAGCGGCCCACGAGTTTGAGGACCCGTGGTTCGAGGATAGGGTGCGGCACCTGGAACCGGCAAGGCCTCCCTAGGGCTGCCGGCTGGCCTGCGTCACCTCAACCTCGCCACCACAGCCTGCCCCTCCAGCGGATCAAGAGCCACACCAGCGCCCCTAGGGCCCATACCCATACTATCCCTATGGGCACCCAGAGCCAGATGGACAGCGGCTGGGCACGGGAAGGCTGGCCCCCCGAGGCGGAAGCAGAGCCGGCACCATCAGCGGACCGGACGTCGCTCTTGATGCCGGCTGGGGTTGTGATGGAGAAGCTCTGTGGGAGAGAGGAGAAGGTGGGCTTTACCTGGTCTCCCGTGTTCACCACCACCTTGACGGTATAGTCGCCGGTCTCCATGGAGGCGGTCTCCAGGACTAGCTGGTAGGTCAGGTTGGTGGAGCCTGGGCTGCCATACCCGAAGCCGAAGCCCGGGCCATCGGCGAAGAAGTACCCCTGCTCCTCCTGCGGGTCGAAGCCGTACAGGTCCCCCCATCCCGAGAAGGGAGAACTGGCGAGTCGCACCGAAGAGACCTGGGAGCTGCCGGACATGACCTCGCCCTGGGGGCTGAAGGTCAGCACCACCGGCGTGGGCCCCTCCATCCGGACCTCTATGCTCTGTACCGGGATCCTCTCGCCGGCAAAGATAAACACGTCCACGGAGAAGCTGACCGACTGTCCCTGCTCTATGGCACCGGAGAGGCCCGTGACGCTCAGGGTCACCGCCTCGGTGGGCCCGCTCCTGTTCATGAACACCATCAGTAACAAGACCAACACCACTGCGGATGCGACAAGCACGCTGGGGGCTCTCAGTACGCTGGCATGCATCGGGTATCCTCGCTGGCCTCCTGGTTCGTTTGTTCCGGGCCTGGACTATCGGATAGACACGCCTTTGCACTACTTGTGGTGGGGCTAATACACGGCACGGTAATAATACATTATTTTCAGGATTTTTCATCATGGGAAAGGCAAAATGGCCGGACTGGCCACAATCCATTCCGGCACCTGCGGGCCGCCATGACGTAAGAGCGTCCGGTACTAGAGTACTGGGCGGTAAGGTAACATCGTCCTACCATCTCTATCTGTAAATCCCACGGGACGCTACCTTATGATGTAACTGTCTCCTCCCAAGCTTCCGAAGAGCAGTATCTACCTTGTCAGCACCAGTCCGGTGACCCCTGTCTGTAAGAGCATTATGTTCCGCCAACGGACTTGTCATGCGCCTTGAGAGACTCCGCAGGCTACATGTCCTGGCGAGGGAACGGCGGTCGCACGCCTTGGGTCTCTCGCGCCACCACCCGGCGCCGAGGGAGGCCGGCGTGCGCCTGAAGCCTGCCCGCCGCTTCCCCAGTGACAGGTTTACTCGGTGGCTGATGCTGGCGGCGCTCTCCTTGGGCATCTGGCACAACACCACCCTGCTCATCCTCTGGTGGCTGGCCCGGGACCAGGGGTGGAAGCTTCTGGTGGACTTCAACGCGGCCGGCGAGGCCTTGCTGGAGGGGACTCTGGCCCACCTGTCCCTGCTCTCGCTGCTGGCTGCCACGGCCTACCTGCTCAAGGCCAGGAAGTAGGCGCGCTAGCCCCACCATTGTGTCTTAACGTAGGTCTTATTGTTCTTTGGGAAGGGGTCTTCTCCCCACAGCCTTATGACCCTTAAGGGCAAGTTCCTTCGGGGCTTGGGTAGTCCAGCATAAGGAGGCGGCTAGATAAGGGCTCAGGACCTGGCGGGGCTGGGCCACCTCCCCCAGCTCTTTGGTCGCTAGGCTCCCTAAGCATGACACGTCATGTCCAGGCCCAGGGCCAGGTAAGCAGACCCACCCTGAACCAACAGCACCTTCAGGAGGATACCAAGGCAAGCACATAGCCTTGTCCCGTCCCTCGTTGATATTGACCCTCGTTGGGCGTATCATGCTGCCTCGAAAGGGCTTCCAAGCCCAGATTCTGGAGGTGACAGCCATGCGCATGGCCCTGCTGGGCGTTTCCCACGAGACCAACACCTTCTCCCGGGTTCCCGCTAGTTACGAGCTTTTCCGTATCCTCCGGGGCCAGGAGATAGTGCGCCACTTCAAGGAGTCCCATAGCACCATCGCCGGGTACCTGCAAGGAGCGGACGAGCTGGGCTTCGAGGCAGTGCCCCTGGTCTTCGCCAGCACCGGGCCCATAGGCACCATCACCCGCGACGCCTTCGAGCGCATAGTGGGGGAGATGCTCCATCTGCTGCGACAGCACGGCCCCTGGGACGGGGTGCTCTTGGCCCAACACGGCGCCGCCGTCTCCGAGGAGTACCCTGACGCCGATGGTGAGGTGGCCCGCCGCGTCCGGGCTCTGGTCGGCCCAGAGGTGCCCGTGGGCATGACCCTGGATATGCATGCCAACGTCTCCCAGAAGATGATCGAAAACACCACCGTCACCGTCATCTACCGCACCAACCCCCACCTGGACCCCAGGCTCCGAGCGCGGGAATGCGCCGAGCTGGTCTTCCGCGCCGCCAGGGGCGAGGTGCGCCCCACCCAGGCCCTGGAGATGCCCCCCGTGGTCATCAACATCGTCAAGCAGAACACCTTTCAGGAGCCTATGCTCAGCGTGGTGCGGGACGTGGAACAGGTGCTGAGGTGGCCGGGTATCCTTTCGGCCAGCGCCGCCGAGGGCTACCCCTACGCCGATGTGGAGGAGATGGGGATGGCCTTCCTGGCGGTGAGCGACAACGATCCGGATCTGGCCCGGAAGGCGGCCCGCTGGATGGCTACCCGTGCCTGGGACCGCCGGGAGCAGTTCGTGGGCGACATCCCCTCGCCCGCCGAGGCCCTGAAGGAGGCGGCGGCCTACCCCAGACGGCCCGTGGTGGTCATGGACGTGGGGGACAATATCGGCGGCGGCAGCTCCGCCGACTCCACCGTTCTGCTGGCCGAGGCCAAGCGGCAGGGCATCCGCAGCTTCCTCCAGACCCTGTACGACCCCCAGGCGGTGGACGCTTGTGTCAAGGCCGGGGTGGGTTCCCAGGTGACCCTGAAGGTGGGGGGCAAGACCGACGACATGCACGGCTCGCCCGTGGAGGTCACGGGCCGCGTCCGCCTCATCTCCGACGGCAAGTTCGAGGACCCGACACCCACCCACGGCGGCGGCCGCTACTTCGACCAGGGTACCACCGTGGTCCTGGACACCACCGATGAGCACACTCTGGTGCTCACCAGCCGCCGGGCTGGGAACACCAGCCTGGAGCAGATGTACTCCCTGGGGGTGAAGCCAGAGAGGTACCAGGTGGTGGTGGCCAAGGGCGTGCAGTCACCCAGGCCTGCCTACGAGCGCATCGCCGCCAAGATCATCCTGGCCAACACGCCGGGGGTGACCACTGCCGACCTGTCCTTCTTCACCTACCACCGTCGCCGCCGCCCCCTCTTCCCCTTCGAGCGGGACGCGCGATACTGACCGCCGCAGAGCGAGCACCCGGAGAGCGCAGGGGTTTTGAGAGGATTCTTGGCTGCTTTCTCTCCCCCATCTCCGCGTACTTTACGGTGAGACTTGTCTACGCCCGGCGCAGCTCCGGCGACCTTAGGACAATCAGGGTGGCCACGGGTGTGCCCAAGGTCGCCCCCAGGACCAGGGGGAACCAGGTGGTGGTAACGCTGGCTAGCGCACCCCCCACGATAAACCCCAGGTTGAAGGTGGCCATGGCTATGGAGGAAAGCCCCATCACCCGGCCTCGCATCTCGTCGCCCGTGTAGAGATGGAACATGGTCATCATCAGGTTGAACCAGAGGTGGCCAAATATCCCCATGATGAACAGCACCACGGCGGAAAGAGGGAAGCTGTGTGAGAAGGCGAATATGAGGGTCCCCACGTCCCAGACTATCTGGGCGCTGAGGAGGACCAAGGCTTTCCTGGGAAGGTCCCTGACCATGGCGGCCGCCATGGACCCCACCAGAAGACCCGCCCCCAGCATGGACGACAGTATCCCGTAGCCCGTGGAGC
>DAOUBE010000293.1:0-3916 GCA_034432835.1 Dehalococcoidia bacterium
GGGCCACCTCCTTTCTGGTCTATTCTCACCCAGAAGTGTGGCCCCTTCTGCTTCTACTTTTCCACGCCTACTGTCTCATATCTATCTGAACTTTTTCAGCAGGGCACGCCCTGGCAGGGCTCGCCTGGGCCCTTCTCTTTGGGGCACCCAAGATGGTGTAGTTGGTCCCACCCACCCTCGGTGTGTTTTCGAGGGGCACCAACGGACCCCGGGCAGGGTCCCTGTCCCCTAAGCTCCTGGGTATTCCCTCTGGCCTAGCGCCCCGGGCAAGGGTGAGGTACCTTTCAATCACCCGGCCTGGGGCCTACCCTACCGGCCCTCGGTTTCCCTTTGGGAAGGAGCCTGGAGGTGGGGATGCCAATGCCGCCATAGGCGAAGCCTGCGCCAGAGGCCTTTCCGTTGACGGAGCCACCAGTCCCCGATATGATAGACTTGCGACGGCACCGCGACAGCAGATTCTCAAACACGTTGTTATTTCATCTGACTTGTGCGGGTAGCAGGCACCGCAGGTGGGCAGGCCCAAGGAGGAGCACGTGGACGGTCCTCAGCAGCAGGACAGGCCAGAGGATAGACCTCCCCAGGCCAGGCGCCGCCTAGACCGGCGTATTGCGGCCAGTAGAGCCCACCAGCGCTCCTCGGCCCTCCTGCTTATCCTCTTAGTAGCCCTGATCTTCACGCCCCTGGTGGTCTGGGTTCTAGTCTTGATGCTGACCCAGCGCTGACCACCGCTCCCAGCCAGAACCAACCCCTTGGTCCGTTTGACACCCCCGAAGACACCCTATATCATGCCTATTATAGGCTGAAGGACTAGGGCAGCCATTCTCGCCTATACGGCCGAAGGGGGCCCGCTGTGAAGAGACCCGACCAGATAAAGAAAGCCCCGGAGCGGTCCAACGCACCTCCAGGACAGTTTGTCACCTCCAAGTTTCCCGTGCTGACCTACGGAACCACGCCCAGGGTCGAGAAGAAGGACTGGCGCTTGAGGCTGTTCGGTCTGGTGGAGAAGGAGATGGAGCTGGACTGGGAGCAGTTCATGGCCCTGCCCCAGAGCATGGTCACCGCCGACTTCCATTGCGTGACCCAGTGGAGCCGGCTGGACAATGTGTGGGAGGGGGTGCTGTTCCGTGATGTGGCCAGTCTGGTCAAGGTGAGGCCCGAGGCCCGCTACGTGATGGCCCACTGCTACGGCGGCTATACCACCAACCTGCCCCTAGAGGTCATACTGGAGGAGAATGTGATCCTGGCCCACCGCCACGACGGCCAGGATCTCCCCAGGGAGCACGGCGGACCCGTACGATTGGTGGTGCCCAGCCGTTACGGGTGGAAAAGCGCCAAGTGGCTCAACGGCATCGAGTTCATGGCCCAGGACCGGCCGGGCTTCTGGGAGCAACGGGGCTACCACATGAACGGCGACCCGTGGAAAGAGGAGCGGTTCTGGCCGGAGCTGGGTTGACCGGGCGCGGTCCTGGCAGGGTGCACCCTGCACCAGGGCACAGCCCTGGACCCTTCCCTTTGGATATCCAAGATGGGTTGTGTTGGTCCCACCCGGCAGGGCACGCCCTGCACCCACTCTTCACCTTCCCTGGTCACATACCCTCATTGACCACCTCAGGGGAGTGTGGGTCAAGGGCGAGCTCTTGGGGATTCTCTCCCGGCACCCCTAGCGGAGGGGCAGCTCTCCTCTGCACTCCCCCTGTTCTAGGCCAGCCCTGACCTAGGGCCACTATCCTGTAGCCTTACATCTGGCCACCTAAGAAGGATTGGTGATTCTCCCATCCACCCGCCCTCGGGGCCTTCTATGGGAGTTCCCTCTAGAAAGTGCTGGCAGGGGACTCTGTCCCCTGCACAACACTGTCGTGTAATAAGCTCTGGCCTGCCATGACATTGCGGGGTGGTAAAGGTAACACTAGAGGGCCTGCGCCGGTGGGCACAGGCCCTCTAGTTTCTCGCTCATCGAGTCCGCCCCTGGAGAAAGAGGCGGCAGGGGTACTAGGCCGCCTTAGCCAGCTTGCGCTGCTTCAGGCGCGCTGCGATCACCTTCTGCTCTTCCTCGTTAAGGTCGCGGATGTACGCGCACTGGACGCACTGGAAGTACGTCCCGTAGATGTCCCTGTTCAGGTACAGGTCGCCGTGGCACTTGGGGCATCCCTTAAGTATCAGCATCCTTGTCACCTCCCTTCCTTCGGGCCGACCGTTACATAACAAGCCTGTAGCATTTTAAGCATTGACACGCATTGTGTCAAGTGCTACTATACAATCTGCATCAGGGTTCTTGCCCAACATGCTTTACACTATATAAGATGCAGAGGACGCCCAAAAGGTTCCAGACCACAGGACATTGGACCTCTGTGCCAGGACGGCCTGAGGAGGTGTCCCTAGCCCGTCCTACCCAGCCGCCCTCGCCATCCCAACAAGCCCAGCAGCCCCCACGGTCAGACACGCCCGAGGGGGTGTACATCATAAGCGTGGCGGCGCGAATGCTCAAGATGCATCCCCAGACCTTGCGAAAGTACGAGCGGCTGGGCCTGGTCAGCCCCTCCAGGACCCTGGGAATGCTCCGGCTGTACTCCGACGCCGACATCGCCAAGATCCGGCTCATCCGGCACCTGGAGAAGGGCCTGGGCCTGAACCTAGCGGGTGTGGAGGTGGCCCTCAACCTGCTCCAGCACTTCCAGGAGGTGTGCCGAAGGCTCCACTCCATCGAAAAGCTTCAGAACCTGCCTCCCCTTCTGGAGCAGGAGATGGAGTGCATCTGCCGCTCCTTGGGCCTGAGTGTTGTGGAATCGCCACTATTGTTTCAGACCAAAATCAGGAGTGATGCCCATGACGCAGGAGGAACAGACCCAGCAAGGCCTGCCCCAGAGCAGCCAGCAACAGGACTCGGCGCCTGAAGGCCAGCCTGCGCCCAGCATCTCTTCCCTGGAAGAAGAGCTGGCCGCCCTGCGCCCCAAGCTGGAGGAGGCGGAGCGGGAGCGCAAGCAGTTCAAGGAGCTGGCCCAGCGGGCCCAGGCAGACCTCATCAACTTCCGCAAGAGGGTGGACCAGGACCGGGAGGAGTTGGAGCGGAGCGCCAACGCCAGACTCCTGCGCAAGCTTCTGCCCATCATAGATGACTTGGCTCTGGCCCTGGGCCATGTCAGCCCCCAGGAGGCCAACGCCCCTTGGGTGGAGGGGGTCAGGCTCATCCATCGCAAGCTCCTAGCCCTCCTGGAGTCTGAGGGTGTGACGCCCATGGCGGCGGAAGGGCAGCCCTTCGACCCCTGGGAGCACGAGGCCCTTCTGTACCAGGAGAGCGAGACCGCCGAGGATGGACGGGTCATCAGCGTGGTCCGGCAGGGCTACAAGTTGCACGGCCGGGTGCTCCGCCCCGCCCAGGTAGTGGTGGCCCGTAGACCCGAACCCCAAGCGCCCCAGGAGGCTGAGACCGGCCCGTCCTCCGAGGGCTAGGGGGAACGCGAGGCCAGGGGGCTGGCCCGAACAAGGGCTCATCGCTTCGGACTACTCCAGTGGACAGGTGCTATCACTGTTTATCAGGGGGTGTTATTCCCTTGACAGGCGCACCGGCTGTGGTAGGTTATAAATAGAGGACTGTAACTGAGTAATAGGCAAAGGAAGCCAGTATGACAAGCCAAAAGGGTGTCGAATCTCAGGTAACGCCATCGGTGGCGCGGGAGGAGCAGCAGCTCAAGACCTACTCTCCCCTCCAGATGATGTTCCTGACCAGGCTGGAACGGCTTTCGGGGCTGAGGGATAGCTACGACTCCAACCCAGACAGGCAGAAGTGGCTGTCGGACGCCATAAGCCGCGCTATCTATTCCACCTACATGGACTGCATTGCCCAGGGGGTCAAAGCAGAGGCCGACGCCATTCTGCGGAGAGCACACCAGACCAATTAGTCTAGGCAGTTCGAGGTGAG
>DAOUBE010000294.1:0-2792 GCA_034432835.1 Dehalococcoidia bacterium
TGTTTCCCTGTTTATTAGGCTATAATAGACCCATTCTTGGGCGGTCGTTATGCAGAGAACCGCACCGGAAAATGGGCTTCACCTGTCGAATGTTTATCTGGCCGCCTTTGATGGTGAGCCCGCTAGTCGCTTCTGGCTAGCCCGGTGCAGAGGCCCCTGTCACCCTGAGCCCAGAGCAGGAGCTCAGATCAGTAACACATGCGGAGGTAAACATGCCCCAGAGTTTTGTGAAGGTAGCTCAGACCGATGACCTGGCCCCTGGCGAGATGAAGCTGGTGGAGATAGGGGATGAGCAGATTCTCCTGTGTAACATCGGCGGCCAGTTCCACGCCGTCAGCGATGTGTGTACCCACGCCCAGTGCTCTCTATCCGAGGGCTATCTGGATGACGCGCTGGTGGAGTGCCCCCGCCACGGCAGTGTCTTTGACGTGAGGACGGGGCAGGTACGCAACCCCCCCGCCGATGAACCGCTCCCTGTGTACCAGGTGCGGGTCCAGGGCAAGGATGTTCTGGTGGGGCCAGCCAAGAAGTAGGCCCTTTGCCCCTCGGGTCTCCGTGGTTGGTGTATGGCCGCAGGGCGCTCCAAAAGGAGCGCCCTGCTTGCTGCACCGTGGGTGCAGGGTTCACCCTGCCAGGGCGTGCCCTGCTGGTGGGTGGGAGCAACCACGGTTCATCTTGGGCTCCCAAGAAGGAGAGCCCATGGCACAGCCCTGGACCCTGCCTACCGAAAGATGGCTATGGGGTTCAGGGACACCTGGGCATCGTAGGCATCCAGACCCTCGCGCCGCTTCAGCCAGGCCACCGCGACGTAGGTCAGGGGCGTCGCGGCCGCCTCATAGGCTACCTTGGCCAGCCACTGGGTCACCGCTATTCGCAGCGGAAAGGAGAGGGGGTCCAGCGACCCGAAGGCGATGGTGATGAAGACCAGCGAGTCCAGTCCCTGGCCTATCAAGGTGGAGCCGATGGTCCGAGTCCACAGCCACCGCCCCTGGGTAGCGATCTTCAGCCTGGACAGCACCATGGCGTTGGCGAATTCGCCCACCAGGTAGGCCGTAAAGGAGGCCGCCAGCAGCCGGGGAGTGAAACCCAGGATGCGCTGGTAAGCCGGCTGGGCCTCCCAGAAGGGCGCCCCTGGCAGCAGCCCCCCCAGCCACACGAACAGCACCACCACGGCGTTGCATGCGAATCCTAGCCATATGACTCGCCGCGCCGCCCGATAGCCATAGACCTCCGTCAGCACATCTCCCAGGATGTAGCTCACGGGGAACAGGATGATGGCCGCCGGCAGGACAAAGGGTCCTATCTGGGCCAGCTTTACAGCGATGATGTTTGATGTTATGAGGGCCGTTATGAAGAAGGCGGTGGCCACCAGAAAGGGGCCAGAGAACCTCATTGAGGCCTCTTTCACCTCTTACTGACCCTCCCTGTGCTGGCTGGGCTGGGGGTACTCCACCGATACAACCGTGTGGATGCCGCCCCTGACCTTGTAGTCCAGGACAACCTTCATCCTGCGGGGCTGGCACAGGGCCACCAGGTCCTTCAAAATGCGGTTGGCGGCGTGCTCCTGCACTATCCCCACATCACGGTAGGACAGCAGGTAGTACTTCAGCGACTTCAGCTCGATGCACTTGTCGCTGGGGGTGTAGGTGATGGTCAGCCGGCCGTAGTCTGGCAGGCCCGTCCACGGGCACACCGCCGTGAACTCGTCCGTGTCAATAACTACCTCGGCCGGGTTGTCTGGGTAATCGTACTGGAAGGCCAAGAGGCAGCCGGCGTTGACCGCCTCCTCGCCCCTGATGGGCAGCGATACCTCCAGGCTCCGGTATTTCTCTTGCAGCTCAGGAATCCTTGCCATTTCTCTCACCTGCCCGTTATAAAAATGGCCCTGATGGGCTTCTCATCCGGAGGCTGGCTCCAGGGCTTCTTCTAACGTCGTCACCTCATACCGCTATGAAATCTGCCTCCTGGGGGCGGTCCGCCTTGAACTCCTCCTCAACCTTCCGGGCGGCATTCTCGAAGGGGTTCTTCCAGTAGCCATACCGGAGCTGTAGCACAAGATACGCCGGTATGTAGAACAGCCCCCACCGCTCCGCCTGCCTGGCGTGCTCCAGCTCGTGCATCCACAGGGACATGCTCAGCCTTTTGGTCGCCAGCACCACCCTGCCCAGGGTCATGGCGGCGAAGCCCCGCCGGGTCAGCAGCAGGTAGGCCAGGCCCCGGTCCCCCCCGGAACACCATCATGCCGTCCTTGAAGGTCACCGGGGACGCTGAAAGTACCCCCAGGATGATTCCCACCAGGCTGATGGGCAGCGTCCACAGGAACCCCAGGGCCGTCAAGGGTCTCTCGTACCTCTTCCCCGCCGCTGGCATACCCCTTCTCCCCCGGTGCAGTTAGGGACAGTGTAATACAGACAGTGGGGAACATGGAATAGGGGTCTGGTACAGCTTGTTGCCGGCCGTTCCAGGCCGGAGGGGGTCAGGATGGCACCCTAGGCCTGCCCGTGCTGACCTTAGAACCCCCGGGAGGCTCCGCCCCCGCCCGAGCGGCCCCCGCCAAAGCCCCCGAAGCCCCGGGACCCTCCCCCACGGTGGGACCCCGCGCCATAGAACCCGCCCCAGGAGCGGTACCAAGCCGTGGGGTGGCCGATGGCCTTCTGGTACCGATAGGCCGAGGACAAGAGCGCATCCAGGACCAGCCCCAGGATGCCCAGCCCCGCGGCTCCTACCAGGATGAACAGCAGGCTGCCCCAGACCCAGCCCAAGGCGCCGCCGGCGGCGGCGCCCCACCACCC
>DAOUBE010000295.1:0-5650 GCA_034432835.1 Dehalococcoidia bacterium
ATCGCTGGCAGCGTTTTCTACGTACTGGTTTACACCCAGTGGCTCAAGCGCTCCACGCCTCATAATATCGTCATTGGCGGCGCCGCAGGAGCCGTCCCGCCCCTGGTGGGCTGGGCGGCGGTGGAGGGCACCCTGGCACTCCCCGCCCTGTACCTCTTCGCCATCATCTTCTTCTGGACTCCCCCCCACTTCTGGACGCTGGCCTTGATGATTCGCGAGGACTACGCCGCCGCGGGGGTGCCCATGCTGCCGGTGGTGCAGGGCGAGGCCCGTACCAAGTGGGCCATCCTTCTGTACGTCATCCTGCTGGACGCCCTCACCCTGCTATTTGCCACGTCCAGCCAAAGCTTGGGTACCATCTACCTGGGCACCGCCCTGGTGCTAGGCGGGCTTTTTACCTACTACGCCCTCAAGCTGCTCCGAAGCCAGGGGCGCCTGTACCCCCTGAAAATGTACAAGTTTTCCCTCTTGTACCTGGCCCTTCTCTTTGGGATGATAATGGTGGACAGCAGCCTCTAGCGCTGCCAGTTTCATACCTTTTCTCTAAGCGCAAGGGAGCGGTCTGCTCGATGATGTACGTGGGGATTGGGTTGGCGGCCTTTCCTGTTGTGCTTTTTCTCATGGCCTCGGCGGTCATGGCCTACTCCATGACCCGGGTGCTCCGTTGGCCCTGTGATTTCACCCCAGAGCACTTTGGCCTCCCGTACCAGGACGTGCATTTTCCCAGTCGCGGCGACGGTGTTATGCTCAGCGGGTGGTTTATCCCTGCCGAGCCCTGCCGCGGGGTCATAGTCCTGCTCCACGGTGGCAAGGCGGTGCGGTCGGACCCGTCGGTGGGCATGCTGGACCTGGTGAGGCAACTGCACGTCCGCGGGTACGCAGCCCTCTTGTTCGACTTCCGGGGGCACGGGCTCTCAGGCGGTGGGTGGACCTCCCTGGGATACTATGAGACCAGGGATGCCCTGGGCGCCGTGGACTTCCTGCTGGCCCAGGGGTTCCCCAAAGAGCGAATAGGCCTGCTGGGGTTCTCCATGGGCGCCACCGTGGCCCTCATGGTCGCCGCCCAGGAGACAGGCCTGGCCGGCGTAGTGGCCGACAGCGCCTATCCAGACCTGTTGGAGATCATCCGCCAGGAGACGCGGAGGCGGACACGTTACCCGCTGTTCATGCTCTGGGGTATGGACCTGATGAGCCGGCTGATGTACGGGATAAAGCTCAAGGCTGTCCGCCCCGAGGCCCTGGTCCACAAGATTCCCTTCCCAGTGCTGTACATACTGGGAGGGCAGGACATGATAGTGAGTGCTGACCAGGCCAGGCGGCTGCTGCGGGCCTCCCCCCGTGGGCCAGACCAGCTCTGGGTGGTCCCTGAAGCGGGCCATGTCAGGGCCTTCCGGTCCGCCTCCGACGGTTATGTGAACCGGGTGGTGGGCTATTTCAACGCCATGATGGGCGCCAGGCGGCGAGAGCACCTTCAGGGCACCGCGGCCGGGGAAGCAGCCCTGAGCTGAGGGGGTACGGCCTTAGGCGTAAGCCCTCTCCTCCTTGCCTACCACCCACCTGTTACCCATCTCCTCGGTTTATCAGTTACCAGTATCCCCGTTAGCGCCGGAACCCATCCCTCTCCTCCTTCGACCCTCTTCCGTCTTGGGGAGTGAGAACCAAGGTCTGGTAAAGCACAGAGCTGTATGAGCCTGTTTTATCCACAAGTGCCCACGAAAAGTTGGGGCGACCTCGCGGCCGCCCCAACACGAAGGCGCCTATGTTCGAAGAGGGCCCCTAGGCCACGCCCACCTGGCCCTTGGCTACGTCCACCAGCTCTTTGAAGGCCTGGGGGTCCCGTACCGCCATGTCCGCCAGCATCTTCCGGTCTATCTCCACTCCGGCCGACTTCAGGCCATGGATGAGCTGGTTATAGGTCAGCCCCAGGGAGCGGGCAGCGGCACCGATGCGGATAATCCACAGACGCCGAAAGTCGCCCTTGCGCTCACGGCGATGGCGGTAGGCGTAGTCCATGGCGTGGATTAATGCTTCATGGGCACGCTTGTAGAGGCTGTGCCTGACCCCCCGGAAGCCCTTGGTCTGGGCCAGGACCTTCTTGTGGCGATGGTGTTTTGTGACTCCTCGCTTTACCCTTGTCACTGCAACTGTCCTTCTTTTTTGTAATCAGCCGCCCCGTCAGGGGCAAAGGTACCCCCGCCTTGAGGGCGGGGGTAACACCGACCCTTGGACCGCTAGACGTCGTAGGGCATCAGCTTCTTGATGTTCCTGGCCTGGCCGGGGCTAACGGGCAGCTTGTCGTCGAACTGCCGGCGCACGTTCTTGGGCTTCCGGCGCATGAGGTGGCTACTCCTCACCTTCCGGCGCATGAGCTTGCCCGTGCCCGTCACGTGAATGCGGGCCTTGGCCCCCTTGTGTGTCTTGATCTTTGGCATCTCTCTACTCTTTCGCTGCCGACTGCTTCTGCTTGCCCACTGGAATCAGGACTATGTTGACCGCCCGGCCCTCCTGGGTGGGTGGCCGCTCCAGCTTCGCCTGCTCCTTAAGTTCCTCAGCGATACGCCTAAGAACGGCGATGCCCAGTTCAGGGTGGGCCTGTTCGCGGCCTCGGAAGAACACCGATATCTTGACCTTATCGCCCTGGTCCAGCAGCTCCTTTACTTTGCGTACCTTGACATCCACATCATGCTCCCCGATGCGAGGGCGCACCCGGACCTCTCGCAGCTCCGCCGATTTGTGACCCTTTTTGGCCTCACGCTCCTTCTTGGCCTGGAGGTACTTGAGGCGACCATAGTCCAGTACCCTGCATACTGGAGGGTTGGCGTTGGGAGCAACCTCTACCAGGTCCAGGTCCCTTTCCCGCGCGTAGTTAAGGGCGTCCCTGGTGGACATGATCCCCAACTGCTCGCCGGCGTTGCCTATGACCCGTACCTGGGGAGTCCTAATCTGCTCGTTTACACGATAATCCTTGCTAGCTATGCTCTACCAGCCTCCTCTCAGCTAACAGCCACAGACTCTAATGTATTCTGGCACTATAGCATAGACACCAGAGGCAGTCAACGAGTGGACCGCCTTAGAAAATCTTACCACATTATGTACAGCTCACACCACCCCTGCCACTGAAGGATGCGTAGCTTTTTCTGACGGCCGTGGCACCGGCCCCTCTCAGCCCGAGGGCAAGCCCAGGCCGCTGCCTTCTAAATGGGAGCTTAACCCTTAGAAAATCTGCCCTCCAATGCTTTCCGCGGGACAAACGGGGTGGTCTGTTACCGGCGGGACCGGACCTCCTCAGCCAGGCGAGCCACCAACTGGTCCAGGGGCATGGGCCCCAGGTCCTGGCCGCTGCGCAGGCGCACCGATGCCGTATTCTCAGAGGCCTCCCTATCGCCCACCACCAGCATGTAGGGCACCTTCTGGAGCTGGGCCTGGCGTATCTTCTGGTTCATGCGCTCCTTGCGGGAGTCCACCTCTACCCTGAACCCGGCGCCTGAGAGGGTCTCTGCCACCTTTTGGGCGTAGTCCAGATGCCGGTCGGCGATGGGTATGACCACCACCTGGACCGGGGCCAGCCACAGGGGGAAGGCGCCACCGTAGTGCTCTATGAGCACGCCGAAGAAACGCTCCAGGGAGCCCAGGATGGCCCTGTGGACCATGTAGGGGCGGTGCTCCCGGCCATCCTCGCCCTGATAGGTCAGGCCGAAGCGCTCGGGCATGTTGAAGTCGAACTGCACCGTGGTGCACTGCCAGGCCCTGCCCAGGGCGTCTCGTATTTTTATGTCTATCTTAGGACCGTAGAAGGCGCCTCCGCCCTCGTCCACGTCGTACTCCAGACCCCGCTGCTCCAGGGCGTGGGCCAGGGAGCGGGTGGCCAGCTCCCACATCTCGGGGTTACCCACGGCCTTCTCCGGCTTGGTTGACAGGTATATCTCGTACTCATGGAAGCCGAAGGCGCTCAGTATCTCGAAGGTCAGGTCCATGACCCCCAGGACCTCCGACTCCACCTGGTCCGGCCGGCAGAAGATGTGGGCATCGTCCTGGGTGAAGCCCCGCACCCGCATCAGGCCGTGGAGCACCCCGCTACGCTCGTACCGGTAAACAGCTCCTAGCTCCCCCAGCCGTATGGGCAGGTCACGGTAGCTCCTAAGGGCGGAGCGATAGACCTGGATGTGGAAGGGGCAGTTCATGGGCTTGACGTAGTACTCCTGCCCATCCACGTCCATGGGCGAGTACATGTTCTCTCGGTAGAAGCCCAGGTGGCCACTGGTGTGCCAGAGCTGGGCCCGCCCTATGTGGGGCGAGAACACCATCTGGTAGCCTCGGCGGTAGTGGATGTCCCGCCAGAAGTCCTCGATGATGGTGCGCATCCGTGCGCCCTTGGGATGCCAGATGACCAGGCCCGGGCCCACGTCGTCGCTGATGCTGAACAGGTCCAGCTCCCGGCCCAGCTTCCGGTGGTCCCGGCGCTGGGCCTCCTCCAGCCGCTGCACGAACTGGTCCAGGGCCTCCTGGCTCTCGAAGGCGGTGCCGTAAATCCGCTGAAGCATGGGACGGTGCTCATCCCCACGCCAGTAGGCCCCGGCCACGCTGAGCAGCTTGAAGGCGCGGATCTGGCCCGTGCTGGCCACATGGGGCCCTTCGCACAGGTCGGTGAAAGAGTCGTGGCTGTATATACTTATGGCCTCTCCGGGAGGGATGGAGTCGATGATCTCCAGCTTGTAGGGCTGGTGGCTGAACATGCGCTTGGCTTCCTCCCGGCTCAACTCCTTGCGCACGAAGGGCACGTCCCGAGAGATGACCTCCCGCATCCGGCTCTCGATACGCTCCAGGTCCTCGGGGGTGAAGGGGGTAGGGACGTCAAAGTCGTAGTAGAACCCCTCCTCGGTGGGAGGGCCGATGCCTAGCTTGGCGTTGGGGAAAAGTTGCAGCACGGCGTCGGCCATGACGTGGGCCGCCGAGTGCCGCATGCGGTGTCTGAGTTCGGCTATCTCCTGGTCCTGCTTCTTGCGAGATAACTCTTGTCTGGCCATATTCCTTCTTGCCAAGTGTCCATTATAAAGGAACCCCTCCGTGTTAGGGAGGGGTTCCTGAAGCGCCTTTGCTGTGTGTTGGGCGTGCTAACTCTTACCGCGAACCGCGCTGGCTGGACTGCAGCCTGCTGAAGCAGTCGCTGCAGTAAACAGGCCGGCCCTGGCGAGGCTGGAAGGGCACTTGGGTGTCCTTGCCACATTGGGCGCAAACAGCGGGGTACATCTCACGCCGTGTCTGGTAGCCGTTGTAACCACCGCCACCGAAACCTCGGCGCTCGGCCCTACGAGCTTCTCGGCATGAGGGGCAGCGCTTGGGCTCGTTGGTATAACCACGGGCCTGGAACAGCTCCTGCTCCTGTGCGTCGAATACGAAGGTAGAGCCGCATTCCACACACTGAAGGGTCTTATCAGTGAGAGCCACTTGGATGACCTCCTTTCTTGAGTAGTTGGCCACGTCGGTCATCCAAGCGCCTGAGGTAGGTGTGAGGACGCCAGGGTTGGCAACCGGAACCATGAGCCACTGCACGTAAGTTTAGCACGGCCGGTAACCCCTGACAAGTGCCTGTACTGGTTCAGTACATATGAGACAGTCGGGCTATTTTAGGGACCAGTTCTGGGTGGTGCTT
>DAOUBE010000296.1:0-21394 GCA_034432835.1 Dehalococcoidia bacterium
TGACCCCTGTGGCAAAGTTGGCCAGGACCTTCTTCAAATCCTCGCCGGTGACCAAGAGGCACTCCCTGGATAGGACTAAGCCGGCCCCATATTGGGCCAAAGCCCGGGCTAAAGCCCATTATAGAACAACCCGACGACCCCTCCAAGAGCAAGTTCCTACGCACCACGCACGGGCCGGCTAGGTTGGTGTGCGGGGATGGCCCGCCGGCCCGGGGTGTGGGACAAAGTCCCTTGCTAGGGATATTCCAGGAGGACCCCCAGGGCTCGCCCCTGACCCACACCCGCTGGGATGGTCTGCCAGGGTATATGACCAGGGAAGGTGGAGGGTAGGTGCAGGGCCGCTGCTACAGTCGCGCCACCACCGCGCTCTGAAGGTGCGGTATGGCCCGTATCTCCGCCATCACCTCTGGCGGGACGGGATCATCCAGCCCTAGGATCATCATGGCCCGGCCCCGGGGGGCCAGGCGTCCCACTTCCATAAAGCTGATGTTGATATCGTGGCGGCCTGTGATGGTCCCCAGGGCGCCGATCATGCCCGGCCTGTCCACATGCTCAATGAACAGCAGGTAAGGCGCCGAAGGCACCACGTCCAGCCAGTACTCGTTCACCTGGACTATATGGGCCTCGCCCCTGAGCAGGGTTCCCGAGAGGGTCATGCCGTCGGCGGTGGTCTTGAGGGAGGCTGTGACCAGGCTGCCGTAGTGCTCCGCCACCGGCTGCTTCTGCTCGGTGACCTTTAGGCCCCGCTGGGAGGCGATGATGGGGGCGTTGATGAGGTTGACCCGCTCCTCGGTGACGGGCCCCAGGAGGCCCATGAGCACGGCGGACCTGACCAGGGCCGTGTTGTGCTGGGCGATGTCGCCCTGGTACTTGATCTCCACCCCTATCACCTGGCCGCTAGCTAGCTGGGTAAGCAGCTTGCCCAGCATGGTAGCCAGGGGCAGGTAGGGCGCGATAACCGCCTGGACCTCGGGGGGCAGCACCGGCGCGTTCACCAGGTACCTGGGCGGCTCTCCTCGGAGAACCTGAAGTACCTGCTGGGCTATCTCCACCGCCACCTCCCGCTGGGCCTCGGCGGTGGAAGCCCCCAGGTGGGGAGTAACCACCACCTTGGGGTGGGACAGGAGGGGGCTGGGTGCTGGTGGCTCCTGGGCAAAGACGTCCAAGGCCACTCCGGCCAGCTTCCCCTCCTCCAGCCCTGCCAGGAGGGCCGCTTCGTCCACCAGCTCGCCCCGGGCCACGTTGATCAGCCGGGCCCCGGGCTTCATCTGGGCCACCTGCTCCTTACCTATCAGGTGGCGGGTGGACTCGTTCAGGGGCGTGTGGAGGGTGACGAAGTCCGACTCCTTCAGCAGCCGGTCCAGAGGCATCATCTCCACTCCCAGGTTGCTGGCGTAGTCGGGGGAGACGAAGGGGTCGTAGGCCACCAGGCGCATGCCGAAGGCCCGGGCCCGGCGGGCCACCTCGGAGCCCACCTTCCCCAGGCCCACAATGCCCAGGGTTTTGTTGCGCAACTCCACACCCATGTACTGGCTACGCTTCCATTGGCCCTCTTTTAGCGACTGGCAGGCCTGGGGGATGTTCCTAGCCACGGCCAGCATCAGGGCCAGGGTGTGCTCCGCCGCGGCGATGATGTTCCCCGTAGGCGAATTCACCACGGCGATACCCCGCCGGGTGGCCGCCTCTAGGTCTATGTTGTCTATGCCCACGCCAGCCCTGCCCACCACCACCAGCTTGCGCCCGCTCTGCAAGACCTGGCTAGTCACCTTAGTCTCGCTGCGCACTACCAGGGCGTCGTAGTCTGGCAGGATAGCCATCAGCTCATCGGGCTTCAGCCCGGTCTTCACGTCCACCTGGGCACTGGACTGGAGGAGCTGCACGCCTTCAGGATGGATAGGGTCGGCCACAAGGATCTTCGCCATGTCAATCAGACCTCGATCGCACGGTTTATCGGGCAGGGCAAGACTACACTACGCGCCGTGGGGGTGGGAGGGGCTGCTGGCAGGCTTTCCCTATGGGAAGGGCACCTTGTCACGGGGTAAAGCTCTCGCCCCGCAGGATACGCTGGATGTCCACATAGCTGATGACCACAACCAGGGTGATGAGCAGGGCGAACCCCACCAGGTGAATGAGGCCCTCTTTCTCTGGGGGGATCCTCTTACCCCTGCGCACCCACTCCAGGATGACGAACATGAGCCTGCCGCCGTCCAGGGCGGGTATGGGCAGGATGTTGAGGATGGCCAGGTTAATGCTGAGAAGGGCGGCGAACTCCAGCAGGGGTACAATGCCCTGGCGTGCCACCTCCCCGCTCATCTGGGCTATGCCGATGGGGCCGGCCACCTGCACCCGGGACGCCCCGATAATCCACTTGGTGACCTCATTCTTGGCCAGGACCATGACCTCGCCGATGCGCATGGCCGCCTTGGGGATGGCCTCCCAGAAGGGGTCCGAGCGCTGGACCAAGTGGGCGTTGATGGTCTCGATCTTGATCCCCGTGGGGCCCTCCCGCACCGGCCCTTCGGGCGTCTGCTGCACGGGCGGGTTCCAGCGGGGCACCACGGTCACGATGCGTTCGGTGCGGCCCCGCTCCACCTCCCAGTGGCTGGTGGCGCCCAGCCGAAGCTGGATGGCGTAAGAAAGGTCCAGGTTATTCTCGATGGGGCGGCCATCCACCTTGAAGATGATGTCGCCGGGCCTGATCCCCGCCGCCTCGGCTGGGGAACCGGGCGCCACCTCCCGCACCACCACGTCCCCCACCACGGTCTGGTGGGGCACCATGAACAGCACGGCGAATATGACCAGAGGAAGGAGGGCGTTCATGAAGGAGCCCGCAGTGAGCACTATGAACCGCGTGCCCACCCCCTTGGCGGCCAGGCTCTGAGGGTGGGAGGGGTCCTCCTCCCCCATCATCTTGACAAAGCCGCCCAAAGGGAGCAGGTTGACGGAGTAGATGGTATCGCCCCTTCGTATGCCGAAGAGGCGGGGCGGATAGCCTATGCCGAACTCCAGGACCTTAACCCCAAAGGCCTTGGCCGTGAGGAAGTGACCCAGCTCGTGTACCAGGACCAGGACCAGAAGGACTCCAATGAAGGATACCAGCGTAAGCATCACCACACCCCAACTGCCTCTAGAGCGCGCTGCCTTCCCCAGGCATCTCCGGCCAGAATAGTCTCAAGAGTGGTCTCGGCAGGTGGCACGTACTGCTCAACCACCCACTCCACCACCTTGGGTATGTCTGTGAACTTGATCTTCCGGTTCAGGAAAAGCTCCACCGCCACCTCGTCGGCGGCACTGAGAACGGCTGGGTAGGTGCCGCCTCGTTTGCCCACCTCCAGCGCCAGGGAGAAGCAGGGGTAGCGCCTGGTGTCCAGCGGTTGGAAGGTCAGGGCAGAGCCAACGGAGGTATTCAAACGCGGAATACACTCGTTGGGCAGCCGCCGTGGGTACAGCAGGGCGTACTGGATGGGAAGGCGCATGTCCGGTGGACTTAGCTGCGCCTTCACCGAGCCATCGGCGAACTCCACCATGGAGTGGACCACGCTCTGGTGGTGTATCACCACCTCTATCTTCTCCCAGGGAATGTCGAAGAGCCAGTGTACCTCGATGACCTCAAAGGCCTTGTTCATGAGGGAGGCCGAGTCCACAGTGATCTTGTTGCCCATCTTCCATGTGGGATGCTTCAAGGCCTCCTCCGGGGTGACCTTGTCCAGCTCCTCTATGGGCCGGTCCCGGAAGGCGCCGCCCGAGGCCGTCAGGATAACTCGGCTGATGGACCTGTCCTCCCCCTGAAGGCACTGCCAGATGGCGCTGGGCTCACTGTCGATGGGAAGGATGGTGCCTCCATGCTGGCGGGCCACCTTGGTGACCAGCTCCCCCGCCATCACTATGACCTCTTTGTTGGCCAGAGCCACTGCCTTGCCCTGCTCCAGGGCCTTCAACACCGGTAGCAGCCCAATGCGCCCAGTGTTGGCCACCACAACCAGGTCGGCGCGGGGGTCCTGGACCATCTCCTCCAGGCTGGCGAAGCGCACGCCCCTGGGCAGCAGCCCGTCCTGCTCCGCCGGCTCGGCGCAGCAGACCATGCTGGGACGGAACTCGCTGATCTGCTCCCGCAGCAGCGAAAGGTTGCGCCCCGCCGCCAGGCCCAGGACCTGGAACTCGTTGGGAAGGTGTCGGACAACGTCTAGGGTCTGCCTGCCTATGGAGCCTGTGGAACCCAGAATAACAAGTCTTTTCACTTCTTTAGCTTGCTGGGCAGTCTCTGTTCCCCACTGGATACGAGCGATGACAAGGAGTCTCAGTCTAACACCAGCACAACAAAATAATACACCACGGGTATGGTGAAAACAACGCTGTCCAACCGGTCCAGCACCCCACCGTGTCCCGGTATGATGCCCCCGGCGTCCTTGACCCCTGCCGCCCGCTTGAACTTGGACTCGACCAGGTCTCCCGCCAGGGCCAGCAAGGCCACCAGTAGGCCCAGCAGCCCCTGCACCCAGGCGCCGGCCTGCAGGTCCAGCACCAGGCCCAAGAGCAGGGCGACGCCCACGGCCCACACCAGCCCTCCCACGGCGCCCTCCTGGGTCTTCCTGGGGCTGATGGTGGGGGCCAGGGGCCGGCGGCCCAGCAGACGGCCTGTGAAGTAGGCGCCCGTGTCGGCGGCGAAGGTGGTGAGCAGGGCAAAGAGCAGCCAGTCCCTCCCTTGGGCGGCCTGGCGCAGCAGCAGGGCGTGGGAAAGAAGTAGGCCGACGTATAGCGCCCCCGCCAGGGTGAAGGCCCAGTCGGCCAGGCCCCGGCGCTGGCCCGCGACCAGGAACCACAGGCCGGACACTATGGCGCCGCCCCCTACCAAGGGTAGGAGCAGGTCCCGGTCCTGGGGAGGCAGTTCGCTATGAATGGCCAGGGCCAGGGTCAGGGCTGCCGCCAGGGGCAAGGGCACTTGCGCCCCCACGCCCGACGCCAGGCGGGTGAACTCCCAGATACCCAGGAGGGCCACCAGGCCAATCACCACTGTAAGCCAGGGGGTGCCAGCCCAGATGGCTGCTATGAGGATGGGAAGGCCTACTGCGGCACTGATGAGGCGGAGGCCCAACCCTACGCCTCGGTACCGGCTGATTGTGGGCTAGGGGGAGGTATTACATCAGCCCCGTCGGGCAGGTGGGTAAGGGCCGGAGAGGACGGGCAGCGGCGGTGGCAGGACCGGGGTAGTCCCCCTGACCAGATGGGAGGGGGCGAGGTGGTGGGAACAACGAGGGCCGCCGACTCAGGTCGGCGGTACTGCATATCTCCCTCCTGCCACGTTAGACAGCATCGCTCTCTCGCCTCGAGGGCCTGGCGTGGACGGGGAGCCCTCGCTGGGCTATGACTCTGGGGGAAGGGTACCGAAGCGCCGCTGGCGGAGGCTGTAGTCGTGGATGGCCTTGGCTATCTCCCGGCTGTCGAAGTCCGGCCACAGGGTGGGGGTGAAGTAGAACTCGCTGTAGGCCGACTGCCAGAGCAGGAAGTTGCTCACCCGCTGCTCCTGGCCGGTGCGTATTACCAGGTCGGGGTCGGGGAGGCCGGCGGTGTAGAGGTAGTGGCTGAAGAGGTCTTCTGTGATCTGGTCACAGGGGATGCCGTCCTTGACGATGCGCTTCACCGCCTCCACAATCTCCGCCCTGCCGCCGTAGTCAAAGGCCACCGACAGGGTGATACCGGTGTTACCACTGGTGAGCTTCTGCGCCCGGAGCACCGCCTCCTGTAGGGCGGGGACGACGCGGTCCAGGCGTCCCAGGTGGCGTATGCGCACGTTCCTCTTGTGGAGGGCTTCGGCCTCCCGGTCAATAACCTCGCTGAAGATCTCCATGAGGCCGTCCACCTCTTCGCTGGGGCGGTTCCAGTTCTCCGTGGAGAAGGCGTAGATGGTCACGTAGGATACCCCGTACTCGCCTAGGCCCTCCAGGACTGTGCGGACGTTCTCCACCCCCGCCCGGTGTCCCTCCAGGCGGGGCAGGCCGCGACGCTTGGCCCAGCGGCCGTTGCCGTCCATTATGATGGCCACGTGGCTGGGGATAGCCAGCCCGTTCTTGTGCACTGACTGGGCAACTTCAGGTCTGGTTGACAAGTCCTCTCGTCCCTTCCAAGCTTGCGCAGGCTGTGGTCAGACGCCGCACCCTGGGCTACAGCGCCAGCCTCTGTGCCAGGTCACACCTGCAGGATCTCTGCTTCCTTGCCTCTGGTGATGGAGTCTATCTCCGCGATGTGGGCGTCGGTGAGCTTCTGGAGCTGGTCCTGGGCGCGGCGCACCTCGTCCTGGGAGACCACTTTGTTGCGCTCCATGTCCCGCATCTTGTCCAGGGCGTCCCGTCGCACGTTACGCACCGCCACCTTGGCATCCTCGGTCTTGCGGTGGAGCAGGCGCACCAGCTCCCGCCTCCGCTCCTCGCTCAGGGCCGGGACAGGCACGCGGATGAGGGTGCCGTCGTTGGATGGGTTGAGGCTGAGCTCCGAGGCCCGGAGCGCCTTCTCTATGTTGGGTATGGCCTGCAGGTCCCAGGGCTGGATGATGATGAGGCGTGCCTCCGGGACGGAGATGCTGGCCAGTTGTTGGAGGGGCATGGGGGTGCCGTAGTAGTCCACCATGACTCCCTCCACCAGGGCGGGAGTCGCCCGGCCACTGCGCAGGGTTAGGAGGTCCTGCTGGAAGGCCTTTACCGCCTTACCCATGCGGCTGTCGGCGTCGGACAGGACCTGTTCCACGGTGGGGTAGCTATCCGGCCTTCGCGACTGCATCTCGCTCCTTCTGGGCGATAAGGGTACCCAGGGTCTCCCCCTGAATCAAGCGGTGCAGGCTTCCCTGGTTAAACAGGTTGAAGACGATTATAGGCAGGTGGTTGTCCATGCATAGGGACAGGGCTGTGGAGTCCATCACCTCCAGGCGACGGTTCAGCACCTCCAGGTAGTCCAGGTGGCTGAAGCGAATGGCCTTGGGGTTCTTACGGGGGTCCGAGTCATACACGCCGTCCACGTGGTTCTTGGCCATGAGGAGCACCTGGGCGCCTATCTCGATGGCCCGCAGGGCGGCCGCCGTGTCTGTGGTCATGTAGGGGTTGCCCGTTCCGGCGGCGAAGATGACCACCCTGCCCTTCTCCAAATGCCGGATGGCCCGCCGGCGGATGTAGGGCTCGGCCACCTCCTGTATGGTTATGGCGCTCTGGACTCGAGTCACCACACCCTCGCGCTCCAGGGCATCTTGCAGGGCTAGGGCGTTCATCACTGTAGCCAGCATACCGGCGTAATCGGCGGTGGCGCGGTCCATCCCGTGGGCCGCCATCTCCTGGCCTCGCCAGATGTTTCCCCCTCCCACCACCACAGCCAGCTCCACTCCAGCGGTGGCCACTCCCTTGATCTCATTGGCAACGAAGCGGGTAGCCTGGGGGTCTATCCCGAAATCCTGATCGCCCTTGAGGGACTCGCCACTCAGTTTGAGCAGGGCCCGCCTGAAAATCGAGTTAGCCACGCCACCTCAGGCTACTCGCCCAAAGCGAAGCGAGAGAATCTTCGGACCCGTATGTTCTCGCCCACCTTGGCGATGAGCTCCTGGATCAACTCGTTTACCGTCTTGGAGGGGTCTCTTATGAAGGGCTGCTGGAGCAGGGCCACTTCCTCGGGCGGGCGGGTTTCCCCTTCGGGGATCTCGCTCTTGTCAACGTAAACCGGCGCCATGGCCGCCACCTGCATGGCGATGTTATGGGCCAGTTGGTGGAACTCCACGGTCCTTGCAACGAAGTCTGTCTCGCAGTTCAGCTCCACCAGGGAGCCGATGCGGTTGCCGGCGTGGATATAGGCTTCGATGAGGCCCTCTCGGGCCTCTCTCTGCGCCTTCTTGGCGGCCCTGGCCAGGCCCTTCTCCCTCAGGATACGTTCGGCTTTTTCTAGGTCGCCCTCCGCTGCCAAAATGGCCTGCCTGCAGTCCATGATGCCGGCGCCAGTTTTCTCACGGAGGGCTTTTATATGCTCTACGGAAACCTCCAAGCTGTCCTCCTAGCTGGCTTCCTTGCTCGCTGCCACCGAGTCCGCCGCCACCTGCTCCAAGGCCTGCTCCTGGGCCTCCTGGTACTGGGCTTGCTCGGCCTCAGCGGCAGCCTTCTCAAGGGCGGCCTTGCGCTGGTTGAGTCCTTCGATGACGGCATCGGCGATACGGGAGGTCACCAGCCTTATGGACCTGATGGCGTCATCGTTGCCGGGGATGGGGTAGTTCACCAAGGTGGGGTCCAAGTCTGTATCCACCAGGGCCACCACCGGCACACCTAGGCGCCGGGCCTCGGCCACGGCGATTCTCTCCTTGCCGATGTCCACGACGAACATGAGCCCGGGCAGGTCCTTCATCCCCTTGATGCCACCCAAGTACTTTTGCAGGCGGTTCAGCTCATCCATAAGGCGCAGCACTTCCCGCTTGGGCAGGTATTGGAACTCTCCCGTGTCCCGCATGTTCTCTAGCTGAGTCAGGCGCTTGATACGGCTCTGGATAGTCACGAAGTTGGTGAGGGTGCCCCCCAGCCAGCGCTGGTTGACGTAGAACATGCCGCAGCGCTGCGCCTCCTGCTGTATGGCTTCCTGGGCCTGCTTCTTGGTGCCTACAAACAGTACGGTGGCACCGTTGGCCACCGCGCTGGTCACAAACTGGCAAGCCTGGTCCAGTAGGGACATGGTCTTCTGGAGGTCTATGATGTGGATGCCGTTGCGTTGGGTGAATATGAAGGGCTTCATCCGAGGGTTCCACCGCCGGGTCTGGTGGCCAAAGTGGACCCCCGCCTCAAGGAGGGACTTCATGGTCAACGGTTCAGGCTTGCCTTGATTTCCATTGTGTACTTCCTGGGTCATATAACCTGCCTTTCGGGTCTTTTCACCTCTCCTGTGGGTTACAAAGATTCAATCATGGAGTATAGCACACGGCCACTTGACAGAGCAACGCCCGTGGAGGCTCGCCCCACTGCCGGTGCGACGCCCGGGCGCCGGGAGTCTGGACAACGGGCGACCCCAACGTCCATTGACAGGGTGATGGCCCGATGGTAACTTAGTACCAGATGTTTAGCACTCAGCGGCGCTGAGTGCTAATTGGTGAATCAAGGAGGAATGCTGTGCCCATCTACGAATACCAATGCTCTGAGTGTGGTCACCGCTTTGACCTGCGCCAGGGCTTCGATGCAGCCACTTCCTGTCCTTGCCCAAAGTGCAACGCTACCGCCCGCCGCCTGTTCAACTCCGTAGCTGTAATCTATAAGGGCAGCGGCTTCTACACCACCGACTATAAGCGCAAGGAGTCCGGCTTCTCTGAAAACGGCAGCGGCGACTCCAAGAAGTCCGAAGAGAAGACTGCGGGCACCCATTCCCACAAAGAGGACTAGGGCACCTTGCGGGCCCTGCTCCAGCGCGTCTCCCAAGCCTCGGTCTCCGTGGAGGGCCAGGAGATCGGCCGCATTGGCCCCGGCCTAGTGGTCATGCTGGCCATCTCCGGCCAGGACACAGAGGAGGACCTGCGGTACATAGTGGACAAGGTGCTGGGCCTGCGGCTCTTCCCTGGAGAGGGCAGCCACTTCCACC
This sequence comes from Dehalococcoidia bacterium, assembly GCA_034432835.1. Lineage (GTDB taxonomy): Bacteria > Chloroflexota > Dehalococcoidia > Lucifugimonadales > DAOUBE01 > DAOUBE01. The sequence continues at coordinate 9,583 of DAOUBE010000296.1, forward strand.
GCTCCGCCCTGGATGTAGGGGCGGAGCTTTTACTCATCAGCCAGTTCACCCTCTACGCCGATACCCGCAAGGGCCGCCGGCCCGACTTTACCCAGGCGGCACCGCCCGAACAGGCCGAGGCCATGTACCAACGCGTGGTCCAGTCTTTCCAGGAGTCGGGCCTGAGGGTGGCCCAGGGCCGCTTCCGAGAGCACATGTTGGTGGAGATTCACAACGATGGCCCGGTCACCGTCCTGCTGGACAGCGCCGACCGCCACAGGAGCAGGAGGGGGTAGGCTCCGACAGAAATGAACAGCGCCCGGGTGTGCTGGCCCGGGCACCGGCCTTCTAGCATCTCGGCACGGAGAGCAGCAGGCTACCCTTTGCCTTGTATGGAGGCGATCACCTTCAGCACCCCCTCCTCGGTCAGCTCACCCCTAAGGAACCCGCTCACCACGTAGGCGAAGTCCCCCTGCCTCCAGAAGAAGCTGACAATGGGGTAAGGCCTGTCCTCTGAGGCGGGCGAGTAGGCGCGCTGTCCTTCTACTCCATTTACAGTGGCTGTCTCTCCTCCGACCAGCCCCGTGAGTTGTTGGTACTGAGCAACAGTGATGGCTGCTTTGTCAGCAGACCTTCCCCAAGTTTGCTCTACAATTTTGGTGCGTTTGGCGTCTAGTCTTTGGGATACCGACACATGCTTAAGCTCGAACCCGGATGGGAGGTAGTCTGGGACCGTAACCTTAAAACCTGCGAGACCCTCTGCCTCCCTGACGGTAGAGACAAACACAGGCCCCTCATCTAGAGCGTGAGCACCAGAGGTACCGGAATCATCCTTAGACAGCAGGCGCGTCACGAAGAAAGAGCCAATCGCTACTAAAGCAAACAGGAGCACCGCGGTAAGAAGTAACCACTGCTTGTTCTTAACCAACTTACTTGCTCCTTTCTAGTGGCAAACAGGCTGAGGTTTGGACGGACTTAGGCTGGCCTGAAGTTACTGTGCATACCAGATGCTCTTTGGTCTGTGGACATCTGATGGTACCCCAAATGGGCAGTCCTGGACGGGGACTTCATAAACGTACTGCTCCATCATCACGAAGTTGTTCGACGGCCCCAACTGGTCAAACTCATAGGGAGGGAAGGTGTCGTAGAAGTTTATGCCTTGGATGCGTCTACACTGAACCCCGCTATACCTATAGGAATCTATCCCGGCAGCATCGTAGATGTCGGTAAAAAAGAAGACTATGCCGTCGGGGTTCTCGGAAGTGCCATTGGAGTAGAACAGGTCTCCCAGCTCGAAGTGTGTGGCATTGGGATAATAAGCATCGGCCCAACCCCAGTGTTCCGCTGAGTACTTGTAAATAGGGTATAGGACGCTGGACTGATGGTGAATCCCCGAGTACCCGTTGGTGAACTGTAACATTTCCCAGGCCAAATCATCCGAGGCTAGGGCCGCACCCAGGATGGCGAGTAGAGCCCCCAGAACTGTTACAGCCACCAACAATACCTTCTTACGTTTCATTATGCTCGTCCTCTCGATCCGAGTTTTGGGATCGTGACCGTGATCCTTGACTAGTCGTACTCTTTGTTATCACTTCCTTAGAATTTGGCTAGGTTCATCACACTCATCTGCCCAGAACAGCTAGCGCCAGATGTTCATGGCCTTGCCTTAGTGCAACTTGTCTTACTACGATACCATGACTATAAACTCATCAAAGTGGACATAATATTCCCCTTTTAGCCTATCATATCTCCTATTGCTGCACAATCCTGAATATTTAGGGAATTTTGAAGCTATCTTTCCGCCATTGGCCCCCACCTACAGTCGGCGGTGCACCCTTCTGCGGTGCTGGACCTCACGCCAGGCTACCGCCAGCTCCGTCTGGTTCCTGGCCCCAAACTTCTGGAGGAGGCGGGATACATACTCCCCCACAGTGGACTCTGCCAGTCCCAGGCGTTGTGCGATCTGTCTGTTGGGGAGGGCTTGGGAGAGAGGGTGGAGGATGTCCCGCTCCCTTTGTGTCAGCGCCCTCGCAAGGGGTTGCTTTCTTAAGATATCCACGGCTTGGTCAAGCCTCCTGTAAGGGGTGAGGGGATGCTGGGTGTGAGTCTTACAAGAGGATACGCTGGGAAGTGCCGGAGCGTTCCCAGGGCAGGGGAGTGCCAGAGGAGGGGGTGAGAGGGAGTGGTGTGTGAGAGGGTGGAGAAGGGGTCAGGGCTCGGGGTCCCGAGCAGGGTAGCGGGGTGCCTACACTTCCACGTCCAGGCTTATATCCAGCGCCTTGACCGAGTGGGTCAAAGCGCCTATGGAGATGAGGTCCACGCCGGTGGCGGCCACGGCCCGCACGTTCTCCAGGGTCACGCCGCCCGAGGCCTCCACCAGGGCCCGTTTGTTCACCGCCCGCACCGCCTCCTCCATCTCCTCCAGGCCCATGTTGTCCAGCATGACGATGTGTGCCCCGGCCTCCACGGCCTCCACCGCCTCCTCCACCGAGGTCACCTCCACCTCCACCTTGATGGTGTGGGGGGCCTGGGCCAGGGCCTTGCGGACCATCTCACCCAGGCTGTAGCCCTGGGAGCGTAGGGCGGTGATGTGGTTGTCCTTGATGAGGATGCCGTCCAGCAGGTTGAGCCGGTGGTTGTGGCCGCCGCCCACCCGCACGGCGTACTTGTCCAGGGGGCGCAGCCCGGGGGCCGTCTTGCGGGTATCCACGATGCGGACCGGGTAGCCTTCCACGGCCTTGATGTACTGCCAGGTCATGGTGGCGATGCCGCTCATGCGCTGGAGGAAGTTCAGGGCCGTGCGTTCGGCCCGCAGGATGGAAAAGACGCTGCCCCGGACCCGGGCGATGTCATCCCCTGGCCGGAGCCTGGCCCCGTCCTGTAGCAGGGCCTCGGTCTCCAGCGAGGGGTCCAGCCGTCGGAACACCGCCAGGGCCACCTCCACGCCGGCCAGCACGCCCTGGGCCTTGGAGCGCACAATACCCATGCCCGCCAGGTCCGGCGGGATAAGGGCCTCGGTGGTAGGGTCGTGGAAGGCCTGGTCCTCCTCCAGGGCCCGATCTATGATGGCCTGTACCTCCGGGGTGAGGGCCTTCACACCCCCTCCTTTACCAGGACGATGTGCTTCTCCCACTCTGGGGAGGTCTCGGGGAAGTCGGAGCGGTAATGGGCGCCGCGACTCTCCTTGCGCATGAGGGCAGCCTCGGCCACCAGGCGTCCCACGGTCACCAGGTTGGCCAGCTCGTGGGAGGGCCGGTCAGTAGGCTGGGGGCGTGTCCGCTCCCACACATTGAGGATGCGGGCTGCCCACAGCAAGTAGGCCCCTTGGCGCAGGATGCCCACGTGGTTCCACATCAGGTCCTGGAGGGACTGGCGGGTCAGCTTGGGGGGCGCGGCGCAGGTGATGTCCCGGTACCGCAGCCGCACCACCTCCTCCTTCAGATTGGACCTGGGCTCCCACCTTTCCCCCCTTACGGAGCACTCCACCACTCTTTTGGCGAAGACCAGGCTCTCCAGCAGCGAGTTGCTGGCCAGGCGGTTGGCTCCGTGGACAGCGTTGCAGGCCACCTCGCCGCAGGCGTACAGGTTGCGCAGGGAGGTGCGGCCCCATGTGTCTATCTTCACACCGCCCATCATGTAGTGGGCCGCTGGGGCCACCGGGATGGGTGACCTGGTGATGTCCAGCCCGTGGTCCAGGCAAAACTTGTAGATGGTAGGGAACCGGGTGGTGATGCGCTCGGCGGGCAGGTGGGTCAGGTCCAGGAACACGTGGTCCGCCTTGGCCTTCTCCATTTCCTGGACGATGGCCCTGGACACCACGTCCCGGGGGGCCAGGTCGGCCATATGGTGGTAGGCCTTCATGAAGGCCTCGCCCTGCTGGTTGCGCAGGATGGCGCCCTCGCCCCGCGTCGCCTCGGAGATGAGGAAGGTGGGCGCGCCGGGCATGCGCAGGGCCGTGGGATGGAACTGGTAGAACTCCATGTCCATGACCTGGGCGCCGGCCCGGTAGGCCAGGGCCACGCCGTCGCCCGTGGCCACCTCTGGGTTGGTGGTGCTGATGTAGAGCTGGCCTGCTCCGCCTGTGGCCAGCACCACGTTGCGGGCCTGGACCTGGTCCGACTGCCCGTTGCGTCCGTCCACCACCGACACCCCATGGACAGCCCCGTCCTCCACCAGCAGGCTGGCTACGGTGGTGTGTTCCCAGACCTCGATGCGGGAGCTTCGGACATGCTGGGCCAGGGTGAGCTCGATGTGCTGGCCGGTGGCGTCACCTCCGGCGTGGAGCACCCGGGGCACCGAGTGGGCGCCCTCCCGGGCCAGGGCCACCTGCCCGTGGACGGTATCGAAGGGGACACCCAGGCGGATGAGGTCACGGATGCGTGCCGGGGCCTCACGGGTCAGGATGGCCACGGCCTCGGGGTTGCACAGGCCCGCCCCGGCCTTCAGGGTGTCCTCCATGTGGGACTGGGGCGAGTCTTCGGGGCTGATGGCCGCGGCGATGCCTCCCTGGGCGTACCGGGTGTTGCAGTCGTCTATCTTGCCCTTGGTGACGATGAGGACGGAGCCATGTTCCCGGGCCAGGATGGCCGCGAACAGCCCCGCAATCCCCGAGCCGATGACGATGTAGTCGTAGCTGTTAGCCAACGGTACGCCTCTCGAGCATAACATTCTACAAGAGGTCTGCGGCTATTGAAAGCGCTGGGGCACCGGTCTCTGGACATCCCTGGGGCCCTGCGCCAGGGCCCCAGGGGGGTTCGCCTGATGCCTACTAGCAGGGGACCGAGCCCCCGGGATTCCTGGGTATCCCTGTACGTGCCCTCGGCACGTGTTGAGGCTGCGGTATGGGACCATGGTTCCCAACCATGGGTGACCAGGTCTGCCTAAGTCCCGTCCTGGAAGAGGAATGCCAGGAGGTCATGGGCCACCCGCTTGCCGGTGGGGGCGTGGCCCGCCTTCTCGTACAGGGCGAGCCGGGCGTTGGGGATACCCGCCGCGGTCTCTCGGAACAGCTCTGGGGAGTAGAAGGGGTCCCTGGTCCCGCCGATGACAAGGGTGGGTGCCTGGACCTCACCCAGGCGGGACTGGAAGTCGAACTTGTCCTCGGCTTCGATGGTCACCAGGTAGTCCGAGGGGCTGGCCGGAGGCCGGACGAATAGGCGGCTCAAGAGCCCGACCAGCCACGCGACGGGCCTCGTGGCCTGCCGGGCGAGTCCCTTCCGAGGCAGGAACATGAAGGCAAAGCCCTCGGCCAGGACCGCGTCCCAGCGGCGCTCCCCGGCCAGCTCGGCCAGGCGCCTTTGGAACCGCCTGCCCTCCTCGCCCAGCTTGTAGGCGCTGGAATACAGCACCAGACGCCTGACCAGCCCCGGATGGTCAGCGGCGAAGACCTGGGCTATAGACCCGCCGGTGGAGAGGCCGACGAGGTCCACAGGCCCGCCGAACTCGCTTTGTACCATGTGGGCGTAGTCCCTGGCCATGTCCGCCAGGGTGTAGCCAGTAGGGAGGCCGGGGCGCCGGTTGACGGCATACACGGTGTAGTGCTGGCCCAGGGGCACGAAGGGGCTGTGGAGCATCCGCGCCATGAGGCCCGACAGAGGCCGGTTCTCTGGGAGCAGGCCCTGGAAGGCGACCAGGGTCTGGGACCCCTTGCCCAGCCGGTTGTAGGGCAGGCCACCCTTGAAGAATCCGGAATCTGGCCTAGCTACTTTCGCCATGACGCAGACCTCCATGCTAGGGGGAGGCCTTGGGGCGGTTCACACCTGCCCCGGAGGCTTCTCCTGAGCCTCCAGGAATTGCTTCATGGCCCGCCAAATGCGCTCCTCCTGGCGCTGGCCCATGCGCCCGATGAGTGGGGCCATCAGCTTGTAGATGCCCCGCGGCTTCACGTCCCAGGACCACCGCATGCGGGTCCCGCCACCAACGGGGTCAAGGGTGATGGTCCCATGAATGTCGGTAGCAGAGGAGCGTATCAATGATGCGAGCCGTCGGGGACGCTCATACTCGGTGATCTCGATGAGCCACCCCGTGGTCCAGCCCATGGCTTTGGTGTGACTGAGGAACCGCGTTCCGGGGCCAATAGGGCCGTCGGAGACCTTTTCGGAGCGGCGGATGCGTGGGTTGTATCTCGGTTCATTACGCGCGTCGGCCACGAAGTCGAACACCTCCTCCGCAGGCCGGTTGATGACTACTGCACCCTCTATGCGGACCATGCTCGGTCCCTCCTTCTCCTGGCGACAGACGGGCTGACCGTGGGTCTGCTAGACGGCTGGGAGCGGCTAGCGCGGTTGAGCCTGCTACTGGGCCTCCCTTGGTTGGGCCAAGCCCGCCTCTCTTAGCGCCGCGGCGATGCTCGAGGCCCAGGAGGTGATGGCGTTCCAGTCACGAAAGTCGCCCACGGGAGCCTTGACCCGCCTGATTATCCATCGCTCTATGGGGTTCAGCCTTTTCATGTCCAGTGCGCCGTGAAAAACGGCCACGTCCCGGGGCCGGATGCGGTCCATAGCGGGTTGCAGCTTCTTAGGGAAGCGCCAGCCTTGCATCAGCGCCACCGGGTCGCCCTGGCCGGTGGGCCCGCTGGAAAACAGCCACACCAGTTTGTTTGCCAACGCTGCCTCATTGGCCTCCAGGAACCGGGCGGCCTCTTTGCGCCATCCGCCTATATAGACGGCGCTGCCCAGTACCACTGCCCTGTAGGGCGTCAGGTCCCGGACTTGGCTTGCCGGCAGCACGTCGGTACCCAGGCCCGCTTCAGTCAGGACCTCGCCAATCCTCCGGGCGATCTCCGCCGTGGAACCGTATTTGGTGGCGTAGGCCACCAGGACCTGATTAGCCATGTCCTCCTCCTTTGGCGATGTCTCTCAGCGACAAGCCCTGCCCACTCCCATCCCTCTTTTGAATCTCGGAGGGTGGGGAAAAACGTAGGGGCGCCTGCATCTAGCAGGCGCCCCCTATCGTTCCTGATGCCTCGGACGGGAAGAGGCCGGAACCTTAAACCACCTGCAGCATGCGCTCCAGGGCGATGCGCGCGTAATGGGCCGTCTCTTCGTCCACCTTGATTTCGTTCACCACCCGGCCCTCCACCAGCTCCTCCAGCACCCAGCACAGGTAGGCCGGGTGGATGCGATACATGGTGGAGCAGGGGCAGACAATGGAGTCCAGGCAGAACACCACCTTGTCTGGATTCTCCTTGGCTATGCGGTTCACCAGGCTTATCTCGGTACCCACGGCCCACTTGGTGCCCGCCGGGGCCGAGTTTATGGTCTTGACGATGAACTCCGTGGAGCCGTTCATGTCGGCGGCCTTGACCACCTCCATGACGCACTCCGGGTGCACTATGACGTTGATGTCCGGGTACTTAGCCCGGGCCGTCTCTATCTGCTTGACGGTGAAGCGGGTGTGCACGGAGCAGTGGCCCTGCCATAGGACCAGCTTGGACTGGCGCAGCTTCTCCGGCGTGTTTCCCCCCAGGGGCTTGAAGGGGTTCCACACCACCATCTGCTCCAGGGGGATGCCCATTTTCAGGCCGGTGTTGCGGCCCAGGTGCTGGTCTGGGATGAAGAAGACCCGCTGGGCCTTGGCGAAGGCCCAACGGAAGGTGGCCGGTGCGTTGGAGGAGGTGCAGACTATGCCGTCGTGGCGGCCCACCAGGGCTTTGATGGCTGCGGTGGAGTTCATGTAGGTGATGGGCAGGATGCCCCCGTGGTCCTTCAGGACCTCCGTCAGGTCGTCCCAGGCGTCCAGGACGTCGTCGCTGGGGGCCATGTCGGCCATGGAGCAGCCCGCCGTCATGTTGGGCAGGATCACCCGCTGTTGAGGCGAGCATAGAATCCGGGCCGTCTCCGCCATAAAGTGGACGCCGCAGAAGACGATGTAGTCGGCGTCCTTGCAGGAGGCGGCCTGCTGGGACAGCTTGAAAGAGTCGCCCCGGAAGTCGGCGTACTTTATGATCTCGTCGCGCTGGTAGTGGTGGCCCAGGATGACCACCTTGGTGCCTAGCCTGGCCCGGGCCTCCCCTATGCGCCGGTCCAGCTCTTCGGCGGTAAGGCGCAGGTACTGGGTAGGAATGCGCTGCCAGCGCACCCCTGACTGAAACTCCTCCTCCAGGGTCTTGGCCTTTAGGTCTGTGTGACAGAAGGCCGAGTGCTCGATCTCAGTAATGGGAAGAGAAGGCTTCCGAGCTGTTGTTGTCATGCTCCATCACCTCGCCGGGACATACGCCCCATCCACTGCGGACTGCAGCCCACAGCTTAGCCGTTCACGCCGATGGCCAGAAGCCCTCGGTACAAGGACCCTACGTGGCCGTAGCCACCGGTGTATCCTCCAGGACCCCCTGGAGTGACCACGGGCTGGTCCTGTCGATTCTCACCCGCACAAGGCGGCCGGTCTGGTCATCATCGGCACTATAGAATACAAGTTTATCACTTCTGGTACGCCCTTGCCACTTACCCTTATGGCGGCCCTCCACCAGCACCTCCTGATGGGTGCCCAACAGGCGGGCGTTGGTCTCCGTGGCGATGTGCTCCTGAAGCTGCTCCACGGCCTTGAGGCGGCGCTCCTTCTCCTGCCACGGGATGTCGTCAGGTATCTTGCGCCAGGCGATGGTCCCGGGCCGTGGGGAGTAGGCCGCCACATGCACCTTGTCGAAACGTATCTCCTCCAGCAGCTCCAGGGTGTGCTGGAACTGCTCCTCCGTCTCCCCGGGGAAGCCTACGATGACGTCGGTGCTCAGGCCAACGTTAGGGATCTTCTTGCGGATGGTCTCGATGATGCGCCGGTACTGGTCCGAGTGGTAGCGGCGGCGCATGCGCTCCAGCACCTGGTTGTCCCCTGCCTGCACTGGCAAGTTGATGTGCTCGCAGACCTTGGGTAGACCCGCTATGGCGTCGATAATCTTCTCGGTCATGAAGATGGGGTGGGAAGTGAGGAAGCGGATGCGCACCAGCCCATCAATGTCGTGGATAGCGTGGAACAGGTCGGCCAGGTCTGGGCTGCCAGGCAGGTCCAGGCCGTAGGCATCCACCGTCTGGCCCAGCAGGGTTACCTCTTTGACGCCGCGTTGGACCAGCAACTCCACCTCTCGCCGGATATCCTCGATGGGCCTGCTCACCTGCCTGCCCCGCCGGTAGGGGATGATGCAGAAGGTGCACATCAGGTCGCAGCCGTGGATGATGGGTACGTAGGCCGTGACTGAAGGCCTGGGCGGCGTGAGGGTGCCGACGCAGCCTTCCCAGTCCAGGCCCATCCGCTGCCCAATGATGTCCAGGATGGGCTTGTACTGCTGGGGGCGGGCGAAGGCGTCCACGTAGGGGAAGCGGGCTTTGAGCTCGTCGGCCTTGGGGCCCACCATGCAGCCCATAAGGGCCACCACCCGGTCGGGGCGCTTGAGCTTCAGGGGCTTCACCATGCCCAGCATGCTCACCACCTTGTCCTCGGCACTCTGGCGCACCACGCAGGAGTTGAGGACGATGACGTCGGCGTTGCCAGGGGCGTCGGTGGGCTGGAGGCCCATCTGCTCCAGGGCGCTGGCCAAGCGCTCAGAGTCGGCCTTGTTCATCTGGCAGCCGATGGTCCAGATGTAGTAGCTGTTCATCGCTCTCGTGCTCCCTTGGGGCTAGTGCCAGCCGATACCTCCTGGTACCGGAAGCAGTCAACGAAGTGGTCGTTGACCATTCCCACTGCCTGCATGAAGGCGTAACAGATGGTGGAGCCGACAAACTTGCAGCCCCGCCTGGTCATATCTTTGCTCATGGCATCGGACTGGGGAGTCCTTGCCGGTATCTCAGCAAGAGACCGGAAGGCATGCCTTAGGGGTCTCCCGTCCACGAACTGCCATACGTACCTGTCGAAGGTGCCAAACTCCTTCTGCACTTGCAGGACCCGGTGGGCGTTGTTTATGGCTACGTTTATCTTCAGCTCATTGCGGACGATGCCGGGGTCTCTCAGGAGGCGCTCAATGTCCTCGCCGCTGAACAGGGCAACCCTTTGGGGGTCGAACCCAGAGAAGGCCTGGCGAAAGTTCTCCCTCTTTTTCAAAATCGTCACCCAACTTAGCCCTGCCTGCATCCCTTCCAGAAGCAGGAACTCGAACAGCTTGTTATCGTCGTGGACGGGGACGCCCCACTCCTTGTCGTGGTACTCGATCATCAGAGGGTCTTCTGCCCAAGTGCACCGCACCTGTTGTCGCCATCTCCGGCCAATCCCTGACGGGCGGCATTGTTGTGTTCAGCAGGAGGTGGCTAGCCTCCCTTCGACACTACCACTATAACAAAAGGGGTATGGCGCTCTCAAGGCTCGTGGCGAAGGGGCTGGCTGGACAGGCAGGCCGGGCTTTGGGCCAGGCCTCTGCTGTATCCTTACGGGTGGTACTGGTCACCCCACCTTGAAGGGTGGGGCATCATGCCGCAACCATCAGGAGTTTAAACCCTTGTTGGTTATACTGTGACTAGACTGCTGACCCTGACCTTGTACTTCCTTTGGCTACTTTCAGGGCTTAGGCTTACTAGGGCAAGCTCTGAGCTTGCCAAGGGATGGGGGCAAGCTTAGGCTTTGCCGGACGAGGAGCCCCACAGTATCTGGCGCAGCTCCTCCGTAAGCTGGCGGCTCAGCTCTGGCCGGCCGTGGAAGGCCGCGGGTGTGTTCTGGAAGACGGCGATGTACCACTTTCCCCGGAGCTTCCTGGCTACCAGGGTCTGGACCGCGTTGACGGCGGGGTTGATGTCCGACTGGCCTGGCGGTACCATGCCCGCCACGGCGCGAAGGACCGCCACCTCCGGGGCCAGGAACCGTACTTCCCTGACCTTCCAGACGTAGGCAGCTGTGGGATGGTGGGCGAAGACCTGGCCAAGGTGCGACTGGATCTCCTGGCGCCCGTTGACCTGGCTTCCATCGAACCCGATAAGGTTAGCATCTTCGTCGAACAGGGCGGCCATGCCATCGGCGCTGCGCTGGTTCCAGCCCTGTAGCAGCGCCTGGTGCAGTGAGCGGACTTTACTTTCATCGTCGGACCCGCTTCTATCCATCCTCATAGAAAGTCTACCTCACCTTTTCGTTAGGGGCCTGTGCTGGAGGTGCTCGTCCTGGACTGCCCCTGGGGGGTTCTAGGCGATCTCCCACAAATGTCCATCAGGGTCTTGGAAGTACCCCGAATAGCACCCCAAAGATAATAGCGGGCAGGGTCAGTGATGCTGGCTCCTGCCCTCCTGGTCTGATCCATGACCTGGTCCACGGCCTCTTTTGAGGTTGTATTGTGCCCTATGGAAAACTCCACCGCGCTTGGCTCCGTGGGGGTATCTTGGCCTCTTGGGCTAAGGAGGTCTTCAGGCGAAGGACAAGGCCCAGGCCATCATCCATGTTGAAGAAGGCAACGGCCCCATCCTCAAACTCCCACCCCACGATCCCCTGGGTGGGCAGCCCCAGGCCGTCCACGGTAAAAGGCTTGGGACCTCTCCAGGCCCTTGGCGCCATTGGGATGACCTGGAGCGCGGTCTCACCAGACCTGTGCCTCCCTACAACAAAAGTGGCGGAGGGAGGGGGATTCGAACCCCCGAGGCCGGTTTCCCAGCCCAAGCGCTTAGCAGGCGCCCGCACTAGACCTCTATGCGATCCCTCCGCCGGCGGACACTACCACTATAACAAATGGGCACCCCACCCTCAAGGCGCTGTACTGGTTCAGTACATATGAGACAGTCGGGCTATTTTAGGGACCAGTTCTGGGTGGTGCTTAGTAAGATACTAGGCTGGGGTGTTGTAGTCCAGGGCCTGGTGGGGCCTGATGGAGTTATAGGTTAGCTCCCAGGCCAGGAGGGCCTGGTTGAGGGCGGGGATATTCAGGTCG
>DAOUBE010000297.1:0-1864 GCA_034432835.1 Dehalococcoidia bacterium
ACACCCACCGGGGCTACCCGTACGCCTACCCGCACCACACCCACCGCCAGGCCGTCGGCGACGCCCACGGCCACCCCCACACCTACCCCCACCAACACCCCTACCCCTATCCCTGAGTGGTACACGGGGGAGCGGCTCACCATTAAGGTGGTCAGGATAGAGCGGGCGGGGGAGGTCCGCTACAAGGACAGCAGCAACCACTACCTACTCAAGCCTCAGCAGGAGGGCAACGAGCTTATAGCGGTATCCCTGGACATCCGCAACACCAGAAGCGGGACGGTCTCCGTCCCCATAGAGCCCGCCAATCTCCGGCTGGTGGACGCCACCGGCGCCGAGTACCCGGCAGTGAACCCCCTCAGCGGGCAAAGGGTGACCACCGAAGGACACCCCCTGGAGAACAAGTTCCTGCCCTTCCTCTGGGGCACCGTCCAGTTGCCCCAGAACTGCGCACCCCCCGGCGGCACCCCCCAGCCCTGCCGGCTGGCTGGCTGGGTGATCTTCGAGGTCACCCCCGGCAGGACCCTGGACCGGCTGGTGTGGCGCGCCGGAGACAATGTGACCGTACCCCTCTCCCACCTGACCGTGAACATAGACCCCTCCCTGAAGCTCCTCTCTACCCTGGCCAGTATCGCCAGTGGCGTCGCCCCCGTCCGCAAGCTCGATTTCAATAGCAGCGTCGTCCCCGTGCCAGTGACCCGGGACGAGGTGCGCCGGCTCCTGGAGGAGGGCGCCCAGCGCTACGGTACCATCAAGGCCATCGTGGACTCCCGGGAGCTCTACGTAGCCCTGGGTCTGGTACCCGAGAACATGAACCTGGCCGCTACCCTGGTGGACCTGCTGGCCGAACGGCCCCTGGGGTTCTTTGACCTGGACTCGCAGCGTCTCTACCTGTCCGTGGAGACGGAAGACCTGACCACCCTGGACCAGCTCACCCTGGCCCGAGAGTACGCCCGCGCCCTCCAGCAGCAGCACTTCGACGTATCCACCCTGCTCCAGCGCATCGGCGGCCAGGGAGACAAGGAGCGCGCCGCCAGGGCCCTGGCCGAAGGCGACGCCACCTTCGCCCAGCTCCTGTACGGCCTCGGCCTGGACTTCAGGCCCGATGACGTCCTCCAGGTGAACCCCCTCAAAGACCTGCCCGCCTTCCAGCTCCTGCCCGAGGTCGTCCAGCAGGAGCTCCTCTTCCCCTACAATGAGGGGTTCGACTTTGTGAGCTTCCTCTACGAGCGGTCCAACTCCTGGGAGCTGGTGAACAGGGCCTACACCGAGCTGCCTCTCTCCACCGAGCAGGTCCTGCACCCCCAGCTTTACCTCAATGGCGAGACGCCTCTGTACGTGGCCCTCCCAGACCTGTCCCCCTTCTTGGGCCAAGGGTGGAGCACAGCCGCAGGTGGTGTAATGGGCGAGTTCCTCCTTCGGGCCTACCTGGCCAGCAGGCTGGACATCACCTCCGCTGGCGCCGCCGCCGGGGGCTGGGGCGGAGACCGCTTCCTGGTCATGAGAGGCCCCCAGGGCCAGAGGGTTCTGGTGCTGCTCACCCGCTGGGACTCCCCCGCGGAGGCCGATGAGTTCTACCAGAGCTACCTCCAGTTCACCGACCTGGCAGGGTCATGGCAGCAGCGCCAGGTGGGGGCCACGGAGGCCCGCTGGAGCAAAGGCTCCCAGAGTATCTTCCTCAGCCTAAAGGACAGCGATATCCTGCTGGTGCTGTCCCCGTCCCAGGCGGAGCTGGAGGCCGTCCTGGCAGCCTTCCCCGACTTCTAGCCCACCCCGCAGTGCGGACCCCCTGCCCCACAACTGGCCGGCCCTTGCCATCGCCTTACGTGAAAAAGTTCAGATAGATATGAGACAGTAGGCGTGGAAA
>DAOUBE010000298.1:0-4976 GCA_034432835.1 Dehalococcoidia bacterium
AGGTGGTCTCACGGCTGATGGACTTGGGGGCAGGGATGGGAGACACCGGGGAGGAGTCCTGGCCGGTAGCCCACAGGTGGAGCATGTCTCCGTACGCGCCGAAGAGCCTCCTGAGAGTGACGGGGGGCACCTGGGCCAGCTCGCCTATGGTGCCGATGCCCAGCCTCTGGAGCACCTGCCCCGTCTTCTCCCCCACCCCGGGTAACTTCCGCAGAGGAAGGGGCGCCAGGAAGACCGCGTCCTGGCCCGGCGGTACCTCCACCAGGCCGTCGGGCTTGCCGTAGTCCGACGCCACCTTGGCCGTCACCTTGGATGAGGCGATGCCGATGGAGGCGACTATGCTGAGCTTCTTGCGCACCGTGGCCTTGATCTGGCGGGCCACCTCGACAAGGTTGCCGTATAGGGAATCGAAGCCTGTCATGTCCATAAAGGCCTCGTCCAGGCCCAGGGGCTCAAGAAAGGGGCTGTAGCGGCCCAGTATCTCCATGAACTGGCTGGACACCTCCTGATACTTGTGGAAGCGTCCGGGGAGAAAGACGGCGTGGGGGCACAGCCGGTAGGCCTGCGTCAGGGGCATACCAGCCCGCAGGCCGTAGGGCCGGGCTTCGTAGGAGGCGCAGGCCACCACCCCTCGGCTGCCCGGCAGCCCTCCCACCACTACTGGCTTCCCCTCCAGGGACGGGTCCAGGGCGCGCTCCACGGCCACGAAGAAGGCGTCGAGATCTATATGAAAGATGCGGCGCACACATGTTCTAATACCATAGCACTGCCTCGGCTGTCAATACCATGCCGTCCAGGGCCTGATCCGCGCCAGGATACGTATTGGCCCGTCCTATTTCCTGAAGCATAGGTGGAGCATCCCTGGTATAATCTCTGCGAATCTTTGGATGACCTGGAGGAGCCCCTTTGGGCAAAGGGAGCAGGCTGCCCTTGGAGGGTATGCTAGTCCTGGACTGCACCCAGATCATGGCCGGCCCCTTCTGCACCCTGCTCCTGGCAGACATGGGAGCCGAGGTCATCAAAATAGAGAAGCCCCATGGGGGCGACGACCTGCGCAACATGGGCTCCCCCACCATCGGTGGCTACCCTTCGGCCTTCTTGGCCATTAACCGCAACAAGCGCAGCGTGGCCCTAGACCTGCAGCGGCCCGAGGGTAGGGAGGTGTTCAAACGGATGGCCGCCCGCGCCGACGTGGTGGTGGAGAACTTCCGGCCAGGCACCATGGAGCGCCTGGGCCTAGGGTATGAGACCCTTCGGGAGGTGAACCCTGCCATCATCTACTGTTCGGTATCGGGCTTCGGGCGGACTGGCCCCTACAGCCGGCGAGGGGGCTTCGACTTGGTGGCCCAAGGTATGAGCGGAGTCATGAGCGTCACCGGCGAGCCCGGCCGCCCGCCGGTCAAGGCGGGCGTCCCCCTGGCGGACCTGAACGCCGGCATGTACGCCGCCTACGGGGTGCTGTGTGCCTACATCCATCGCCTCCGGACCGGCCAGGGCCAGATGGTGGATACCTCGCTGCTGGAGGGGGCCATCGCCTACACCTTCTGGGAGTCGGCGGTGTACTTCGCCACCGGGCAGGTACCGGGCCCCCTGGGCTCGGCCCACCGCCTGGTGGCTCCCTACCAGGCCCTACGGGCCAGGGACGGCTACATCATTGTGGGGGCCGCCAACCAGTCCACCTGGGAGGCCCTGGTCCGGGTGCTGGAGCGAGAGGACCTGCTGGAAGACCCCCGCTTTGCCACTCCGGGCGACCGTAAGCGCCACGAGGATGCTCTGGTGCCTATTCTGGAGGAGGTGCTGTCCCAGCAGGACAGGGCCTACTGGCTGGAGCGCCTGGAACAGGCGGGGGTGCCGGCCGGCCCCATATACAACCTGGCCGAGGTTTACCAGGACCCCCACATCAGGGCGAGGGAGATGCTGGTGGAGATGCCCCACCCAGAGCTGGGCAAGGTAAAGCAGATAGGAATCCCCGTCAAGCTGTCGCGCACGCCAGGCCAGATGCGCCTGCCTCCCCCGGCCCTGGGGGAGCACACCGACGAGGTGCTTACACGGTTCGGGTACACTGGGGAGGAGGTTGGGGAGCTCAGGAAGGCCGGAGTGATTCGCTAGACCCATGATAGCCATCGTGGTCTCTACCTACGACGAAGCGGAGAACCTGCCGCTCCTGGTATCGGGGCTGTGTCAGGCCCTGGATGGCCACCCCTACCGCATCATAGTGGTGGACGATAACAGCCCCGATGGCACCGCCCAGGTAGCCCAGGAGCTATCTAAGCAGTACCCGATAACCCTGGTGCTCCGGCCCTGCAAGTTGGGTCTGGGCTCGGCGGTGCTGGCAGGCCTGGCCGAGGCGCTGAGCGACCCCCAGTGCCAGCAGGTGGTGACCATGGACGCCGACCTGTCCCACGACCCGGCGGAGATACGGCGCCTGCTGGAGGCCTCCAGCGGCGTGGACCTGGTCCAGGGGAGCAAACACATCGCCGGCTCCTCCGTCCACGGCTTCGGCCCCTTCAGACGGTTCCTGAGCTGGGGCGCCAACTTGCTACTGCGGGTGGCCCTCCGTTCGCCCATGCGGGACAACACCGGCTCCTACCGGGTTTACTCCCGCCGCATGGCCGAGCTCATTCTCAGGGAGGGGCTGCCCAAGGACTATGAGTACGCCCCCTTCGCTGTCCTCCTGGCCCTGGAGAACGGCATGGCCCTGCGGGAGGTCCCCATAACCTTCGCCGACCGCAGGCGCGGCAAGAGCAAGGTGACCGCCCGCATCATCTTCAGGTCGCTGGCCTACGCCTTCCGCATCGGGCTGAGGCGCACCTTCGGCCGGCGCAGCACACCCTCCCGCCGCACCCGGAACGCCTAGAAGACCGGTCATCCAGCGCTACCAGGCGCAGGGCCCAACCCTTTAGATAGCCGCCATGCGGCCTCCCACCTGGACCTCTCTGGTAGCTCTGGTAGGGTTTTGAAGCAGCCTTTCCGTGGATGTTACAATATGCCCTACTTGTAGCTTAAAAATACGGCAGAGACCAGTGCCCGAAGCGGACGGTGGTGGTCCCCCTTGAGGGTGATCTCTCCCTACTGTGGCTTAAAGGCTGCGGCACACAGCCCGTCCTTTAGGATAGGGTAATGACCACCACCCGTAAGGACACAAGGCTAATGGGGCACATGGCAGGCCGCCGTACCTTCAGGAGCTTGGAGGGAGCGCCGTCCAGGCCCTTTTATCGGGAACCCTGGGCCCTGAGTTTTCGTAACTCTTAGTGAGGCCCTTAGCAGAGTTGTCAGACTCCAGACCTGGTGACGACAAATCTGTACCATCCCCCCCGTCGTACATAACGATGTAGGGGATACGTCACCAGGAGCGGGGAGATGGATGAAGACCGACGACCTGGCGGACGAAGAGCTCCTACGCTGCATCGTAAATGGTGACAAGGAGGCCTTGGAGGTCTTGTACAACCGGTACGCTTCCAAGGTCTTCTCCTTGGCAAAGCATATGCTCAGGCAGGATGGTGTTGCGGAAGAGGTGACGCAGGAGATCTTTCTTACGCTGTGGCAGAAGGCCTCCACCTATAGGGAGAACCGGGGACGGCCCTCCACCTGGCTCATGACCATCGCCCACCACCGCATCGTTGACTACCTGAGGCAGCAACGCCGAAACCAGAACTCCCTGAACCAGGCGGGCCAGGAATTCGTGCGGGAGACCCTGCTATCCCAGGTCAGCACTGAAGAGACCGCCCATCGCAACCTGGCCTACCAGCAGATAAAGGAGGCGCTGAAGACCCTTCCCAAAGAGCAGCAGGAAGTGGTCTTCATGGCCTACTACGAAGGCTATACCCACTCGGAGATAGCCCAGAGACTGAACCAACCGCTGGGAACGGTCAAGACCAGGCTCCGGCTGGCGATGCAGAAGCTCAAGGCGGCGCTGCGCCCGGAGGAGGATGTGTAAAGTGGAGTGCAGGGAAATAGAAGAGCTCTTGGCGGCCTACAGTCTGAACGCCCTACCCCCAGAGGAGATGGCGCCGGTGGAGGCCCACCTATCCCTGTGTCCCCGCTGCGCATCCATTGCCAAGGAGTACAGCCAGGTGGCGGCCACCCTGGCCGAGGGCGTCCGACAGCTCACACCACCCCAGCACCTCCGGCGCCGGGTCCTGCAACGCGTGGGAGCTCTAGAGACCAAGCATGCTCGCGGGAGCAGGGCCAGGCTGAGGTGGCGTCCAGTGCTCCTGGCCGTTGCAGGTACCCTAGGCGTCCTTGTGCTCATGACCCTGGTGGGCATGAACTGGCTGCTGTACAACTGGTCGGTCCAGCTAAGGAGTCAGCTCAGCAACCTGCAGGCTGAGAACGACTCCTTGAAGGCAGAGCTGGCGAGCCTGGACGCCCAGGGCGACGAGCTGCAGTTCGTCGTCCGGAACCAGCAGGCGGTGACCTACATGCTGGCCAACCCCAAGGTCACTGCCGTGCCACTCCAGAGCAGCGGCATGGCGCCCAATGCCCAAGGCGTGCTCCTGGTGGACCTGGAGGCCAAGGTAGGGGCCCTGCTGGTCAATGGGCTGAAGCCCCTGCCCGCCGAGCGCAGCTACCAGGTGTGGTGGTTCACCCCCGAGGGCCAGCGCTCCAGTGGAGGCGTCTTCTCGGTGGACGAGTGGGGCTGGCACACCGTTCCCATCCGGCCCGAAGAGCCCCTCACAGCCTACAAGACCATTGTCATCACTGAAGAGCCTGCACAGGGCAGCCCTGTCCCAACCTCTCCGGGCGTCCTGGTAGGGGACATCAAACTTGAGAAGACTCCAGGAGAGTAGAAAGCAGACCTCATGGGATATCTAAGAGGTTTGTCAGTCCTGGCACTGGTACTTCTCGCCATCTCCTGCACTCCCGCTGCGACCCCCACCAGCACCCCCACACCCACCGCCACGGCCACACCCACGCCTACCTCCATACCCCCGTCTCCCACGGCCACGGCGACCCCCACACCTACGCCCACGTCA
>DAOUBE010000299.1:0-4665 GCA_034432835.1 Dehalococcoidia bacterium
TGTCGATGCCGGGCATGATGACCTGGATGTTGTCGTTGGGTGGGTCGGACCAATGGAGGGGTGGGGGTGGCCAGGGCGAGCGGCTGAAATTGACGGCGAAGACCACCACTACCAGCACCAGGCCGGCGGTGACGGCATACCCCCACACGGAGCCGGGCTCCTCGGCGATGTCGTCCACGGAGAGGAAGTAGAGCCAGCTCAGGCCCAGGACCATCAGGCTGGCCAGGGAGACCAGGATGGCCATGACCGCCAGCCGCAGCGGCCCCGCCAGGGTGTCGTCCACCAGGGCGATGAGGGCTCCGGCGCCGGTGAGGGTCACGAACACGGCCAGGGGAAGGCCCAGGAAGGTCAAGGGCCGCGCCATGAGGTGGGCGTAGCCTTGCCACAGGGAGATTTTCAATTGCCGGGAGCGATCGAAGAGCACCGGCCCCGGGGCCAGGAGTATGAGGGATACCAGGACGGCGACTATGTACAGCTCGAAGAGCATGGAGTGTTGGGTGGCGGCGAAGGCGTAAGTTAGCCCGGCGGGTATGAACAGGAGCAGCAGGGCTATTCCGTAGAAAAGGAGCCAGTTTTTCAGGCGCTCTTCGGCCAATCCTGCTATGACGCTCCAGTAGAGCAGGAAGGCTAGCATCCTGAGCCCCAGGAGGGTGACCAGGGCCAGGACGAAGCCCAGGTAGGAGGGGCTTAACAGGAAGGCGTAGCGCAGGTCGTGGAAGAGGTCAAGGGGTGGTGGGGCCAGGAGCTGAGGGTGCATGGCCGGGTCCAGGGGAAGGCCCAGCAGCTCACCCAACACCAGCACTATGACGGGAAGCCCGACGCCAACGCCGGCCATGCGCAGGACCCTCACGCCCATCCTCCCACCCGGACCAGTAGCTTCCCAGATGATGTTCTCACAGCGTACCCAAGGATTATAGTGCCTACGGGCGGGTTGTGGGCAACTGTTTACTAGCCAGGATGTGGCAGGGTGAAGGCCCCGACCGTGGCCTTCAGCCATGGGTCGCCCTCCAGGGGCCCGTGGATAGGGTCTGGGTCGCCCTGCCCCACCCGCCCTCGTCGATCAGTACTTGGAGACGTTGATCTCCGTCATCTTACCGGTGACCAGGTATATGACCCGCTCGGCGATGTTGGTGGCGCGATCGGCGATGCGCTCCAGGTCGTGGGCCACCCAAAGCAGGTAGGTGGCCCGCTGGATGGTGGAAGGGTCGTTAATCATGTTCATGAGGAGCTCGTGATAGACTTTGTCGTAGAGAGCGTCCACCTGGTCGTCATCATTGCACACCTGGGTGGCGGCCACCACGTCCCGGTTCACCAGGGCATCCAGGCTGCGGCGGAGCATGTCGGTGGCCTTGTCGGCCATCCTGGGGATGTCCACCAGGGGCTTGATGGGGGGCTGGTCGCCCATCATAAGGCTGATCTTGCCGATGCCCTCGGCGTAGTCGCCCATGCGCTCCAGCTCCACGGAGATGTGCAGGACGGTGAGGATGTAGCGGAGGTCGCCGGCCATGGGCTGCTGGCGGGCAATGAGGTCGATGCAGCGCTCCTCGATCTCGAAGCGCTTGCGGTCGATGTGGTCGTCGTCCAGGACTACCTGGCGGGAGGCCTCCAGGTCGCGGCGTTTGAGGGCATCCAGGGCCCTGGCGATGGCCTTTTCCACCATGCTGCCCAGGAAAAGGAGCTCGTCTTTAAGGACTCTGAGGTCTCGCTCAAAACCGGCCCTAGGGACGATGGGCATGGCTCCTCCTTTCCGCAGGGTGCACCCTGCACCAGGGCACAGCCCTGGACCCTTCTCTTTTGGGTGCCCAAGATGGACCGTGTTTAATCCCATCCACCCGGCAAAGCACGGCCCGCACCCACTGTGTGCCTTCCCCGGTCACATACCCTTAGTGACCACCTCAGCGAAGTGTGGGTCAAGGGCGAGCCTTTTCGGTGTGCGGCCAACCTTCACCCATCCCTCCCCAGCAACCCTGCCTCCCGAAGCTGTGACGTCCTGGCTAGTGCTAGCTCCTCATCCTTCTAGCTGAAGCGGCCTGTGATATAGGCCTCGGTGCGCTCATCCTTGGGATTAGTGAAGAGCTGCTGGGTCACACCGTGCTCCACCAGCGTCCCGGCCCTGTCCTCGTCCACCATCAAGAAGGCCGTCTCGTCGGACACCCGGGCGGCCTGCTGCATGTTGTGGGTGACAACGACTATAGTGTACCTCTCGCTGAGGTCCCGGATAAGCCCCTCGATGGCCAGGGTGGCGATGGGGTCCAGGGCGGAGGCAGGCTCGTCCATTAGCACCACCTCTGGCTCCACGGCCAGGGCCCGGGCAATGCACAGGCGCTGCTGCTGGCCTCCCGAAAGGGTGAAGGCGCTCTTGTTCAGCCTGTCCTTCACCTCGTCCCAGAGGGCAGCCTGTCGCAGGGAACGCTCCACCGCCTCCTGGAGGTTGCCCCGGAAGCCGTTGATACGCAGCCCGAAGGCCACGTTCTCGAAGATGGACTTGGGGAAAGGGTTAGGCTTCTGGAAGACCATGCCGATGCGAGAGCGGACCTCCGTAGGGTCCACATCGGGGGCGTAGATGTCCTGGCCGTTGAAAAGCACCTGGCCCTCCACTCGCGCGCCAGGGATCAGGTCGTTCATGCGATTGAAGCAGCGCAGCAGGCTGCTCTTGCCGCAGCCCGAAGGGCCGATGAGGGCGGTGACCTTGTGACGGCGGATGTCCAGATTGATGTCTTTCAGCGCCCGGAAGCCCCCGTACCAGAGATGGAGATGGCGGGTGCTGAGAACAATGTCGCTTTGCTGCACTACTCCTCCGACTTTACCTGGTATTGGTTGCGTAGATATATGGCCAGGGCATTCATGGACAGCAGGACCATGAGCAGGACCAGTATGCCGGCCGCCGCCAGGCCATGGAAGGCCTCCTGGGGCCGGGAGACCCAGTTGAATATCTGGATGGGCAGGACGGTGAAGCGGTCCAAGGGGTCGGTGGGGACGAAGGTCAGATAGACCAGGGCGCTGATGGCTATGACGGGCGCGGCCTCGCCGATGGCCCGGGACATGGCTAGTATCGTGCCGGTGAGGATACCCGGCAGGGCGGAGGGGAGGACCACGCCCTTGATCACCTGCCACTGGGTGGCGCCCAGGGCGTAGGCCGCCTGGCGGTGGCCTTCGGGGACGGCACGGATGGCCTCCCGCGAGGCCAGGATGACGATGGGGAGCACCAAGAGGGAGATAGTGAGGGCCCCAGCCAGGATGCTGCGGCCCAGGGCCAGCCACTGCACAAAGACGGCCAGGCCCAGCAGCCCGTACACTATGGAAGGGACGCCGGCCAGGTTGGAGATGTTGACCTCAATGGCCCGGGTGAGCCAGTTCCGGGGGGCGTACTCCTCCAGGTAGATGGCGGCGCCCACCCCGACGGGCACGGTGAAGGCGGCGGTCAGGCCCATCAACCAGAGGGTGCCCGCCAGGGCAGACTTGATGCCGGCCTGCTCCGGAAAACGGGAGGGGTAGCTGGTGAGGAACCCCCAGTCCAGCCAGGGCAGGCCCTCCATGGTTACCTGGGCCACCAAGGTGACCAGGCCCGCGATGCTCACCAGGATAGAGGCGAAGAACAGTAGGTAGAAGAGCCTTCCCAGGGCCTTGCGTAAGGGCAGCCTGGGGCTAAAGCTATCGGCGCGCTGCATCAGTACCTCTCCCTGTAGCGGCGGACCACCCAGTAGCCCAGCAGGTTCATGGCCAAGGTCATGAGAAAGAGCAGGAGACCTACGGCGAAGATGGTGTTGTACTCCAGGGAGCCGTGAGGGGCCTCCCCAAGGCTGAGCTGGACGATGTAGGCGGTCATGGCCTGGATACTTTCCAGAGGGTTGAAGGTGAGCTTGGGGGTGGCCCCGGCAGCGATGGTGACTATCATGGTCTCGCCCACGGCCCGGGAAAGGGCCAGGATGAAGGCCGCCACGATGCCTGAGATGGCGCTGGGCACCACTACGCGCAGGGACACCTCCAGCCGGGTGGCCCCCAGGGCGTAGGCGGCCTCGCGGAGGGAGCGGGGCACGGCAACCATGGCGTCCTCGCTGAGGGAGGAGACCATGGGCACGATCATAAGACCCATGACCAGGCCGGCGCTGAGGGCGTTGAAGACCTGAAGGTCGGGGAGGGCCCGCTGGAGTTGGGGGGTGACGAAGGTGAGAGCAAAGTAGCCGTACACCACCGTGGGGATGCCGGCCAGCACCTCCAGAGTGGGCTTGAGGAGGCGGCGTAGCCTGTCGGGGGCGTATTCGGCCAGAAAGATGGCGGCGGCCAGGCCCACGGGGATGGCCACGGCCGCCGCTAGGATGGTGACCAGAAGGGTCCCGCTGACCAGAGGGAGAACCCCATAGGACTGGGGGATGAGGATGGGAGACCATCGGGTGCCTGTGATGAACTCCCACACCGAGACCTGGCGGAAGAAGCCCACCGCCTGGCTGACCAGGCTGACGACGATGCCCACGGTGGTCAGGACGGAGACTAGGGCGCACAGGAAGAAGACCCAGCGTACGGCGTTCCCCTCCAGGGCCTGGCGCCTTCTACGGCGGGCGGCGGCCCTTTCCCGGACCGCCACCTCCGTCTGCTGAGCTATGCTGGACACATACCTTTCAGGAAGGTTGCCCACCAAGGCCCTCCTCTGTGCTCCAAGGCTCGGTC
>DAOUBE010000300.1:0-3723 GCA_034432835.1 Dehalococcoidia bacterium
AGGCGGCGGGGACGTGGCCGAGGGTAAGCTCCGCGGCCTCATCGACGCCGGAGCCCGCGTCACCCTTATCAGCCCCCAAGCCACGCCTGGCATCCAGGAGATGGTGCGCAGCGGGCACGTACAATGGGAGGCCAGGGAGTACCGCCCTGGCGACCTGGAAGGGGCCTTCCTCGCCATCGCCGCCACCGACGACAACAAGGTCAACCGCGCGGTGCATCAGGAGGCGGACTCCCGCGGCATCCTGCTCAACGTGGTGGATGTGACTCACCTGTGCAACTTCATCGCCCCCGCCATAGTGCGGCGGGGCGTGGTGACCCTGGCCATCTCCACCAGCGGCTCCAGCCCGGCCCTGGCCCGCAAGCTGCGGGAGACCTTCTCCCAGAGCAGCGACCTCCAGTGGGCCGACCTGGCCCCGGTGCTGTCCAAGGCACGCATGGAGCTGAAGCGGCGCAGGGCCCACGTGCACCCCGACCGCTGGCAGGAAGCCATGGACAAGCATCTGCTCACTCTAGCCCAGCAGGGCAGGGACGAGGAGGCCCTCCAGCTACTGCTCAGCAGGCTGCTGGACGGCGCGGCCCACAGTTCCACCGAGTCATCCAACGGGGGAGGGGCCAGGTAGTGGAATTCCTGGTGAGCGGGCTCAACCACCGCACCGCAGACCTGGAGCTCAGAGACCGCCTGGCAGTTACAGAAGGCCAGGAGGCCGACATCCTGGAGAGGCTTAAGGGCCACCTGGGGCAGGCCGTAGTCCTGTCCACCTGCAACCGCTCGGAGTTCTACACCCTGGCCGACGACTCCCACACTGGCGACAGGCTCCTGGGCTTCCTATGCCACTACTTCGGCCTCAGCCTGGAGGAGCTATCCCCTCACATGTACACCTACCAGGGTGAGGGTTGCGTGCGGCACCTGTTCCGCGTGGCCTCGGGCCTGGACTCCATGATCCTGGGGGAGTCTCAGGTCCTGGGCCAGGTGCGGGACGCCTTCGCCTCGGCCACCAAGGCAGGGGCCGTGCGAGGCCCCCTATCCCGCCTCTTCCACCAGTCCCTCAGGGTTGGCAAGCGAGTACGTACCGAGACCGACCTGGGCAGGCACTCCCTGTCCGTCAGCCGGGCCTGTGTGGAGCTGGCCCGATCAGCCCTGGGCAGCCTGGAGGGACGGCGGGGGCTGGTCATCGGGGCGGGGGAGGCCGGCAAACTGGCGGCCCGTGCCATGGTCAAGGCCGGCGTGAGGGATATTATGGTAGCCAACCGCACCTACCAGCGAGGTGAAGAGCTGGCGCGCGATCTGGGCGGCCAGGCTATCCCCTTCGCCCTCCTCCCCCAAGCCTTGGCGGAGGTGGACATCGTCATCGGAGCCACCGGCGCCCCCGGTTTCGTGCTGGGGATGGAAGAGGTGGCCCGGGCCATGGAGAGAAGGGACGGGCGCTCCGTTCTCCTCATGGACATCGCCGTCCCTAGGGACTTCGACCCCTCCGTCCGGGAGATCCCCGGTGTCATCCTGTACGATACCGATGATCTGGACGATGTGGCCCGGGTACACACTCGGGAGCTGGAGGCGGCGGCCCGTAAGGCCGAGGCCCTGGTGGATGACGAGGTGCGCCAGTTCATGAAGTGGTGGGAATCCATGGAGGTGCTGCCCACCATAGCCGCCCTGCACCAACAGGCCGAGGCCATCCGCCAGCAGGAGCTGTCCAAGACCCTGAAGAAGCTGTCCCGCCTGACCCCGGAGGAGTTGGAGAGCGTGGACTCCTTGACCCGCGCCATCGTCAACAAGCTGCTGCACAACCCCATAGACCTGCTGAAGGAGCAGCGGAACCCCCACCACATCCAGGTGGCGCGGAAGCTGTTCCGCATCGAGGAAGGCTAGGCGGGCCATGACCCCCCAGAGGACGGTGCGAGTGGGCACCCGGGGCAGTGGCCTGGCCCTGCGCCAGACTGACGAGGTCGTCCAGCAGCTCCAGGCCCTGAGCCCCGGCGTGCGGTTCCAGGTTGTCCCCATCAAGACCCAGGGGGATGTCTCCGCCCAGACCCCCCTGGCCACCCTGGGCCTGGGCGTCTTCGTCCGAGAGATAGAGTCCGCCCTTCTGCGCGGCGACATAGACATGGCCGTCCACAGCCTCAAGGACCTGCCTACCCAGCAGCCCCAGGGATTGGTCCTGGGCGCCATCGGCCGCCGCCAGGACCCCAGGGACGTGCTGGTCAACCGGTGGGGCGTGGAGGTGGCCCACCTACCCCAGGGGGCTCGCATCGGCACCAGCAGCCCCCGACGCGCCGCCCAGCTAAAGGCCCTGCGGCCCGACGTGGAGACCCTGCCCATTCGAGGCAACGTGGATACCAGGCTGCGGAAGATGGACCAGGGCGACTACGACGGCATTGTCCTGGCCGCCGCCGGCCTGCTGCGCCTGGGCCTGGAGGTCCGCATTACCCAGTACCTGCCGCCCGAGCTGTTTGTCCCCGCGCCGGGCCAGGGGGCCCTGGCCGTGGAGGTGCGCCAGGATAATGAGGAGGTACTGGACCTAGTATCGGCCATCAACCATGGCCCTACCCGTGTCGCCGTCACCGCCGAGCGGGCCTTCTTGGAGGCCTTGGGGGGCGGGTGCCAGGTGCCCGTGGGCGCCTACGCCCAGGTGGATGGCGACACCCTGGTGCTCCACGCCTTCCTTTCGGCCCCCGAGGGTACGCCGTCCTTCCGTACCAAAGCCCGAGGGCGGGCCAGCAACCCCCACGAGGTGGCCCTGGACGCCTACCAACGCCTCATCGAGAAAGGGGCTGGTGTCCTCCTCAAGGCGGAGGCCTAACTTGGCTCGCTACCTGCCCTTGGGCCGCGCAACAGGGGGTCTGTGGTGACTGGCCGCGTCTATCTGGTGGGCGCGGGGCCGGGAGACCCGGGCCTCATCACCGTTAAGGGCCTGCGCTGCCTCCAGGAGGCCGACGTGGTGGTGTACGACCGCCTGGTGAACAAAAGGCTTCTGGAGCACGCCAGGCCCGGCGCGGAGCTTATCTTTGTGGGCAAGGGCCGCGGCGCCAGGGAGTTGTCCCAGGATGAGATAAACCAACTGCTGGTGGAGAAGGCCGCCTCTGGCAAGGTGGTGGCCCGGCTCAAAGGTGGCGACCCCTTTGTCTTTGGCCGCGGGGGGGAAGAGGCTCTGACGTTGGCCCAGGCGGGCATCCCCTTTGAGGTGGTCCCAGGGGTCACCTCTGCCATCGCCGCTCCAGCCTACGCCGGCATTCCCGTCACCCACCGGGGCGTGGCCTCGACCTTCACCGTGGTCACAGGCAGCGAGGACCCGTCCAAGGAGGAATCGGCGGTACCCTGGGAGAGCCTGGCCTCTTTGGGGGGCACCCTGGTGGTGCTCATGGGCTGGGAGGCCTTACCCAGAATCTGCCAGGCCCTGGTGCGCGGCGGCCTGGCCCCCGCTACCCCCGTGGCCGTGGTCCAGTGGGGCACGGAGCCCTTTCAGAGGACAGTGGCCGGGACACTGGGGGACATCGCCCAGAAGGCGCAGGAGGCGGGCCTGGCACCGCCGGTGGTGGTGATAGTGGGCCAGGTGGTACGTCTACGTCAGGAGCTGCGCTGGTTCGACAGCCGACCCCTCTTCGGCAAACGCATCCTGGTGACCCGCTCCCGCACCCAGGCCAGCGCCCTCTCCCAGCTCCTGGCCGAGCATGGCGCTCAGCCGGTGGAGTTGCCCGCCATCCGTATCCTCCCCCCAGAGGACTATGG
>DAOUBE010000301.1:0-3442 GCA_034432835.1 Dehalococcoidia bacterium
CGTGGCGTTGTCGGCGGGGGTGGTCACGGGGGTGGACACGATGGTCGCGCTGGTGGGCGGGCTGGCGGTGTTCCCCATAGTGTTCTCCTTTGGGTACTCGCCAGCCGCGGGGCCGCAGCTAGCCTTTGAGACACTGCCGAGTATTTTCAAGGTGATGCACCTGGGAGCCCTGGTGGGGACGGGGTTCTATCTGCTGCTGTTTATCGCGGCCATATCCTCGGCGGTGTCCCTGCTGGAGATGGCTGTCGCTGCCCTGATGGACCGGCTGGGGTGGTCTCGGGCCAGGAGTGCGTGGGCGGTGCTGGTGCCCTTGCTGGGGCTGGGGGCGCTGAACGCCTTGAGCTATTCTCCGGCAAGGCTGGGGTTCCTGGGCAGGCCGGTGCTGGATGTGCTTGATTCGGCCATGGGGACCCTTGGTCTGCTGCTGGGAGGGCTGTTGACGGCGGCGGTGCTGTTCTGGCAGGGGAGGCCGCAGGTGCTGGCGCGGCACCTTGGCCTGAGGCCAGGGTGGCTGGCGACGGCGACGCTGGCTTTGGGGCGGTACGTGGTGCCGGTGGCTCTGGCGGGCACTCTCGTGGCCTACGGGCTGAGTCTCTAGGGGGGTGCAGGCTCTTTTTGCCCCAGGGCTCGGCAGGGCTCGCCCTGCACCCCCCTCTTTTGGTCACCCAAGAAGGGTTGTGTTTGACCCACCCATCCTCGGGGGGTACCAGGGGTGTGACCCGAGACCTCCCGTGAGGTCCCGGCCCTGGACTCATAGGAGGGGCCCCGTTCCTCGCCATCGGCGCCTTCCCCAACTCAGATGGAGAGGGGGGTCAGGGGTTAGGTGGACATAGGGCACCTGTACCCGTGACTCTCCCTTGTTGGCGCTGGTGGGCGCCCGTCTTAGTAGAGGTGGCCTGCCATGAGGGAAACCCCAAGGCGGGCCAGTAAAGGGAAAGGCCACCTGGGTCTCTGGTCGGTGTCCGTGGCCCAGGTGGCCTTTGTGGCCATGCTGGTCTGGGAGGTGGCTGGCGGCCTGAAAGATGCTAGCTCTTCAAGCCCAGGAGGCGGGAGATGTTGCCGCCGAGGATGAGGTCCTTCTCCCTCTCCTTGAGGAGGCGGCAGTACTGGCGTACCGTGATGATACCGCACTCCAGGGGGATGTAGGGGGCGTTGGAGCCGATCATGACACGCTCGGCGCCAATGGCGTTGACCAGCTCCTGGATGAGGTAGGGGCGATAGACACCGGCGGTCTCCACCATGAGCTGGGGCACCCTTTTGCAGAAGGGGATGGTCTCCTGCCAGAAGCCCGGGATGCCCATGTGGCCCAGGATCCACTTGACGTTAGGGAAGTCCATGGCGATGTCTGCCAGCAGGGCTGGGGAGCAGGTGATACCCCAAGCCTCACCGGTGTGGACTAGGACGGGTATGTCCAGCTCCTGGATGGCCTCCAGGACGGGGCCCATGATCTTGCGGTCGTTTATGGTGTAGTTAGGACAATCGCCGGTGTTGAACTTGACGGCGTGGAGGCCTCGCTTCTTGACCCAGTACACCAGCTCGTCAATGGCCTTTTGGCCGCGGGTGGGGTTCACCCGGACGTAGCCGAAGATCTTGCCTGGATAGTCCTTGACGGCCTGGGCGATGATCTCGTGGTCGCTGTTGAAGAAGTCCGACTGGCCGCTGCCTGGTGGAGCCACCAGGACCTTGTCCACGCCCGCGTCAGTCATGTACTTGACCATGTCCTTGCCTGTGAAGGGGACAGGCAGGCCCATGAGGCTCCAGGCGTTCTGCTTTCCCATGTAGCAGTGGCAATCGAAAATCATCTCTGTTGTCCTCATTTCTCTCAAGTGTCTGTCAGCCAGCGCCCCGGGACAGGGTCTCGGAGCGCTGGCTGGATTTCGGGTGCTACCGAAGGGCTACCTGGATGCCGGCACGATGAGCTCGGGCGAGTTGAACTCGCACTCGAAGCAGTCGCGCATGTCCCAGGACTGGATGGACCTGGGGTTGTACACCACGAGCTGAGGCAGACTTACCACGCCGCTAGCGAGCATCCAGTTGTGGAGGTAGTCGGCCAGGTCGTTGTTGTACTGGATGCGCTTCTGGACGTCCAACTCGCCGGCGGTCTTGTTTAGGGTTTCCAGGACAAAGGGTATCTCCGAGCCGCAGCCGAAGCCGCCGCGGGTGAGGCTGGTGAGCTGATGGCCGCGGGGCCAGTCCCAGGGGGCGCCGCGGTCGTGGCGGCACTGCTGGGAGAAGGGGGTGGTGTTGGTGCGCTGGACCAGGCTGGGCCTGAAGACAGAGTAGTTGGTCTTGACCACCGAAGTTTTTACGCCGATGTTGGTCCAGAAACCGGCCACTGCGTCAACCAGCTCGCCCCACTCAGGCACATCCAGGGCGCCGAAGAGCTCCATCTCGAACCGGACACCGTTGGACTGTTTGGGATAGCCGGCCTCATCAAGCAGCCGCTCGGCCATGGCCGGGTCGTAAGGGATGGCCCATTTGTCTTGCCAGTTGGGGTCATCGGGGCTGAACATCTGGGTGTAGTAGGGCTTGCCCTCGCCGTTGAAGATCTGCTCGCTGATGAGCTCTCTATCGTAGGCCACGGCCAGCGCCCAGCGGACCTTGCGGGCGGACTCCATGCGGGCCGGGTCCTTGGGGTCGCCGATCCATGGCTTGGTGAGGTCCAGGGTGACGTTCAGGGGCTCGCCAGTGAGGGCATGCTTCTCCTCCCAGAAGTTACCGGCGTAGTTAATGGGGACCTGGCGCACGGCGTGGGCGTCGGCGGTCTTGAACCCCTTGGTGCGGAGGTCCCGGATGTCCTTGATGACCACCCGGGCCATGTCGGCCTCGCCGGTCTGGAGCATGGCCACGCGGGAGGTAGCCTCGGGGACGGCGACATAACGGAGGGTCTTTATCTGGGGAACCCTATCCCAGTGGCTCTGGACGGCATCCAGGACGATGCGGTCGTCTTTGATCCACTCCCTGACCTCGAAGGGGCCTGTGCCGATGATATTCTCCCTGCACCAGTCCATACCATTCTGGTCACAGGCTCTCTTGCTGAACACGGCGAAGGAGATAGACTCCTGGTTCATCTGGTTGGCGGTCCAGGTAACGTCGAACTGGGCGAAGGGGACTTCGACGGTGTAGGGCCCCGTGGCCTTGGCCTCGCCGAAGAGGGCGGCGTAGTCGCCGGCCATACCGGCGATGCTGGTGGGGTTGGTCTTGGCGTTGGTATCGTTCATGTTCCAGGCGAAGTCCTCGGCGGTCATCTCACCGAAGCCCTTGTGGAACTGGACCCCTTGCTGTAGCTCCAGGGTTACCTTGCTGAGGTCGGGGGCGAGGGTGAAGCTCTTGACCAGGAAGCCGGAGGGGGGGAGCGCCCACGTCGGAGCGGAAGGCTGTCTCAGTGGCGCCGTACCAGTTGGCGTTACCCTGGGCGCTGTTCAGACCCGTGCCGGAAGGG
>DAOUBE010000302.1:0-5593 GCA_034432835.1 Dehalococcoidia bacterium
CACCGGTGAGGTGGCGGCGGTCTCCTCCACCGAGCGCCTGACGGAAGTGGCTGGCCGGTACGTGGGTAAGGACGACCCCGTGCTGGTGGTGCGGTGCCAGGGCAACTTCCCCGCCGTGGGCGAAGTGCTGGAGCCCTTCAGCACCGCCTTCATCGTGGAAGGATGGATGCGGGGTTCCCACCACGGCCCCCTCATGCCCACCGCCTTCAAGGACTGCAACCCCGTCCGCTTTGACGGGCCGCCCAGGGTCATCGCCGCCGGGTTCCAGCTAGCCAACGGCAAACTCATCGGCCCCAGGGACCTCTTCGATGACCCCGCCTTTGACCAGGCCAGGCAGGAAGCCAACATTGTGGCATCCTACCTGCGGAAGATGGGCCCCTTCGAGCCCCATCGCCTGCCTCTGGAGGAGATGGAGTACACCACCATGGCGGGCATCATGAGGCGCTTGGAGCCCCGCTGGGAGCCTTACTAAAGGCCAAGGCGGCCTGGGTACAGTACCAGGGCCAGGACAGGTATAATGAGGGTGGAGCGCAAGGCCCCACCCTCTTCTTGTTACACAGAGTAAGCCTCGCCCTCACGGCAATCGCCAGCTCCGGAGGGGACTGAACAGATGGTCACACAAGAGCGCCCCAAGCTGCTTCTGGCCACCCGCAACCGGGGCAAGGTCCGGGAGTACCGGGAGCTGTTGGCCGGCATCCCCTTCCAGATAGTCACCCTGGACGACGTGGGCATCGCCGAGGACGTGGAGGAGAATGGGGCCACCTTCCAGGAGAACGCGGCGTTGAAGGCCAAGCGGTACGCCGCCATGAGCGGCCTCCTCACCCTGGCCGACGACTCGGGCCTGGAGGTGGACGCCCTGGGAGGCGAGCCAGGGGTGTATTCCAAGCGTTACGCCGGCCCAGGCGCCACGGACCAGCAGCTTGTCCAGTTCCTGCTGAAGAAGCTGGAGGGGGTGCCCAGGGAAAGGCGCACCGCCCGTTTCCGGTGCGTCATCGCCATCGCCTGGCCCGACGGCACCGTGCGTTTGATGGAGGGCACCCGCGAGGGTATAATTGACTTCGAGCCCAGGGGGAGTAATGGCTTCGGCTACGACCCTGTCTTCTGGCTTCCAGAGCTGGGCCGCACCATGGCCCAGCTTTCCCTGGAGGAGAAGAACCGGGAGAGCCACCGGGCGGCAGCAGCCAGAAAAGCGGCAGAGTTCCTTAGGAAACTGGACAGACAATAAGGTCCTGCTGCTTATCCGGATGCGGTGAATGAACAAGACGAAGTAGCTGTGAGGAAGGAAGGCCTATACCCGCACCTCCCTTTCGTCCCGCTATTTATCAGGGCGCCCAGGAGTCTAAATGACAGTAACCGACGTCTTCGGCAGGCCCATCCGGGACCTGCGCATATCAGTCACCGACCGGTGTAACTTCCGCTGCCCCTTCTGCATGCCCGCCGAGCTCTACGGGGAGCGCTATCACTTCTTGCCCAAACCCGAGCTGCTGACCTTCGAGGAGATCGCCCGCCTGACCCGCATCTTCGTGGGCCTGGGCGTGACCAAGGTGCGCCTCACCGGCGGCGAACCCCTGCTGCG
Source organism: Dehalococcoidia bacterium (assembly GCA_034432835.1). Classification (GTDB taxonomy): domain Bacteria; phylum Chloroflexota; class Dehalococcoidia; order Lucifugimonadales; family DAOUBE01; genus DAOUBE01. The sequence goes on from DAOUBE010000302.1 coordinate 1,577, forward strand.
CAAGGACATCGAGAAGCTGGTGGCCATGCTGGCCGTCGTCCCGGGCGTGGAGGACCTGGCCCTCACCACCAACGGCTTCCTGCTAGCTCAGAAAGCCCAGGCCCTGAAGGAGGCCGGCCTCCAGCGGGTCACCGTCAGCCTCCACTCCCTGGATGACCAGGTCTTCGGCAAAATGAACGGCCGGGACATCGGCACCCACCGTGTCCTGGAGGGCATCCGGAAGGCCTCAGAGGTGGGCCTGGGCCCCGTCAAGGTCAACGTGGTTGTCCAGAAAGGCGTCAACGATCACACCATCGTGGACCTGGCGCGGTTCTTCAAGGAGCAGGGCCACATCGTGCGTTTCATCGAGTACATGGACGTGGGGACACTGAACCACTGGAAGCTGGACGAAGTGGTCTCCGCCGACGAGATAGTGGAGCGCATAAACCGGGAGATGCCCCTGGAGCCCCTGGCCCCCAACTACCGGGGCGAGACGGCCCTGCGCTACCGCTACAGGGATGGCCAGGGGGAGATAGGCATCATCGCCTCCGTGACCAGGCCCTTCTGCGGCGACTGTGTCCGCGCCCGCATCAACACCGAGGGCAAGCTGCTCACCTGCCTTTTCGCCGAGGATGGTTACGACCTGAAGACGCCCATGCGCTCCGGTGCCTCGGACCAGGAGCTCAGGGAGGCCATTGTAGGCGTCTGGAGCCGCCGGACAGACCGGTACTCCGAGGAGCGCTCAGCCCTCATGGCTAAAGGCATAAAGCACCGCAAGGTGGAGATGTTCAGGATAGGGGGGTAACCTGAGACTCCTCACGCACCAAACTCCGGAAGACGAGGTTGAAAGTCTCGAGACGGATGTTTTATAACGAGCCCTTGAAATGGCGAAAGCTGTAGGAGGTCATCGTCGTCGTAGGTGTGCATCTCCTCGACCGAGGTCATTAGTGCTGAAGCCAGATGGATAGCGTCCGTTGTTCTTCCTGAAAGCCCCTTCACCTGCCGTCTTATATCCCTAGCGCGCCCGGCAATGAAACGGTCCAGGTCAACCACTTCTATGAATGGGGCCTTAAACAGACCTTCAACTCTAGCCTCTGCATTTGCCATTTGCTCTTCTGATATTCGACCCTCTTGCCAGCCCTTTAGGGGGTATCCGTACACCTCCACAAGCGTTAAGGCAGAGGTAACAATATGAAGCTCATCACGCTCGGCTGCCCGAAGAATGGCATCACAGATGTCAAACCTCTCCGCCTCCCGATTTAGCCAAGCGTTAAAGACGCTGGCCTCCCAGTAGATGCGTCGTGCCATTGCGATTCATTCTTCCCATGTCCAGCTATGTAACCTTTCGAAGGTTTCCCCTGGCCATAGTGGTTCTTGAGGGCGGATATCATCCAATACGACTGAGTCCAAAATCTCCAAGTGCTTGACATCGATCTTATTAATGGTGCCCACGGGTGAACGAAATATTTGGCCCCAGACTGCTACCCTTTTGGCTAACGCCTCACGAACCTGCTGTAGCATCTCCTCAGGAAAATTACAGCGTGCACCTATTTTCTGCCCAACAGGATAAATCCTAAAATACCGCTCATGGTGCACAGTCACCGTTTCCATGAAGCCTTCTACGGAGCCCCAATCGGAAAACTTGGCTTTTAAAAGGTTATCAGCTTTCTCGACAATGGCGCCACCAATAATAGCCTTGCGGTTTCCATAATTGAAAACGATCACACCACGCTGTTCAAGAGCCAGCTCACCAAGGTTCCTTAGCTTCTCAAGGACGTCGCTGTCCCGCCCGGCGTGCATCTCTAGCCACGCATCTGGATTTTGCACAAAAGAGCCGATATCTTCGACTAGCTGAGAGCACGCGCGTTCCACCAATCCAGGCTCGACTCTAGATGCCACAGGTCGACCCTCAACTGCTATGGACAAGCTTCCGACATCAACTTTTCTCACAACCCACGAGACAAGCGTTCCCCGCCTCTGGTATTCCTCTCTAGGGATAGACTCATCCAATAGCTCCAGGGCCTGCCCAGACAGCCTTTGAAGCACTCCTAAGGAAGGGGCTTCTCGTGTGTCTAAACGAATGTTCAATATCAAGGGCGACATTACTTACCTCGCTACATAAACCGATTCAAGGTTATGTCTTAGGAGAAAAGTCGTCAAGGTGCCTAGTTCACCTATTACAATCAAATCAATCTTGGGCCTGGGCACGCAGTTGAGAGAGCGTGGTATGGTAGAATGTGTCGCATGAAGATGCTAAACCCAGGATAGGGACTATCAAAACCCCATGGTAGCAACCATCTACACCGACGGTGCCTGCGCGGGTAACCCCGGCCGGGGTGGCTGGGCCGCCATCGTCCTTGAGGGCGGCCAGAAGCGCGTCCTCCACGGCTCCGACCCCCACACCACCAACAATCGCATGGAGATAACCGCCGCCATCAAGGGTCTGGAAGCCGTCCCCGAGGGTCAGGAGGTCAGCCTCTTCAGCGACAGTGAGTACGTGGTAAACACCATGACCAGGGGATGGCGGCGCCGGGCCAACCTGGACCTGTGGCAGAGGCTGGACGCCCTGGCAGCGCGCCGCCAGGTCCGCTGGCAGTGGGTCCAGGGCCACGCCGGCAACTCCCTCAACGAGGAGGCCGACGCCTGGGCCAACTACGAGGCCGGCCTCCGGGCCACTCCCCCGGGGGACGGCGACACCACCCTGAAGCCCTCCCAGCCCCTGACCCACCTGGACCAGCAGGGCCGGGCCCGCATGGTGGACGTGGGGTGGAAGGAGGACACGGAGCGGGAGGCAGTGGCCCGGGGCTTCGTGGCTATGAAGCCGGAGACCCTGGCCCTGATCACCGCGGGCCGGGTAGAGAAGGGAGACGTGCTGGCGACGGCCCGCATCGCCGGCATCATGGCCGCCAAGCGCACTCCGGACCTGATACCCTTGTGCCACCCCCTGCCCCTGACCCACGTCAGCCTTGAACTGGAGCCGGACAAGGAGCGCTCGGGTATCCACATCGCGGCGCGGGTGAAGACGGTGGGCAAGACGGGCGTGGAGATGGAGGCCCTGACCGCAGTCTCGGTGGCGGCCCTGACCGTGTACGATATGTGTAAAGCCGTGGACCGAGGCATGCGCATCGAGGCCGTCCGCCTGGTGCGTAAGACAGGCGGCAAGAGCGGCGAGATCATCTTGGAGGAGGAATAGTTGGAGATAGTCCAAGGGGTGCACCGGGTGGAGGGGACGGTAGGAGGCAACGTCTATCTCCTGGAAGGCAGAGGGCTCACCCTCATCGATTGCGGACTGCCGGGCAACCTGCGACCCATAGTGCGGTACATACGGGCCATGGGCCGCGACCCCAGGGAGCTGGAGTACATCCTGTTCACCCACGGCCACCCCGATCACACAGGCACGGCCATGGCCCTGCGCAAGATCACCGGAGCGAGGCTGGCCGTCCACCCGGGCGACGCGAGGATGGACGGTAAGGGCAGACGATGGGTGTACTACCCAGGCCAGCTCTTCACATTGTCCTGGCATATTCCCTTCGCTCAGCGGGTGGCTGCCGACTATCTGGTCAGAGACAACGAGGTGCTCCCGGTCCTGGGCGGACTGAGGGTGCTCCACACGCCCGGCCACACCCCAGGAAGCATCACCCTCCTCCTGGAGGAGCACGGGGTGCTGTTCACTGGAGACACACTGCTGAGCAACGGCGCCCGCTTCGGGCGGCCCTTCCCCTTCCCGGGGCACAATGAGGAGCTATACCTGCGGTCGTTGGAAAGGCTGGCGGCCCTCCAGTTCCAGGTGGCCTGCGGAGGCCACGGACGGCCCCTCATGGCCGACGCCTCGCAGAAGCTGCAGGAGGGCCTGAACACCTACCTGACTCTGAACTACTGGGACGGCCTGGCCTACAAGCTGGGGCTGCTGCCCAAGGCCAGGCGGCCCATGGCCCGAAGTGAAAAAGTTCAGATAGATATGAGACAGTAGGCGTGGAAAAGTAGAAGCAGAAGGGGCCACACTTCTGGGTGAGAATAGACCAGAAAGGAGGTGGCCCC
>DAOUBE010000303.1:0-9064 GCA_034432835.1 Dehalococcoidia bacterium
TGCTGGAGCAGTGTTTCCCCCTGAGCGCCTTCTACAACGGGGGCATCCTGGAGCTAAAGGCGACTAGGCCTATCAGACCGGGAGACACGGTGACCTTTTCCGGCCAGGTGACCGCCAGACGGGGCGTTGGAGAACTGGCCGTGCTGGAGTGCCAGATCACCGGGTCCAACCAGCGCGGCGAGCTGGTGGCCGTGTCCAACGCTGCCCTGGTACTGGGCAGATAGTAGCGCCGGTACCACCCATCTCTCAATTTTGTATCAGTACTACAAAATATTTGACATTTGCTGTAGTGGCGCTCGATTGACACCTACACCGCGGAATGGAGAATGGGTGATTACAGGGAAAACGGCCAGGGTACGGTTGGTGCCGGTCCTTTCCGTGCCCCCCGGGGGCTGTACACCTTCCGCACGAATCACCGGAGCGCTAGAAGAGCCAGACCAAGTCCATCCGTGGGGCCAGCCGGCCCAACCACACCCGCCAGCGCTGGCCGCCAGCCAGGCGGACTGTAGGGTAGTAGGCAGAGCAATAATGTTTTCAGGCCCGGAAGCAGTTGGGGGCACCCTGGCCCAGTGGCCATGAGGAGTGCCCCAGCCAGGGCCGGTGCAGGCCCTGGCTAGGGACCCCGAGGAGGGACCAACGTTGCGGCAGTTCGTGCTTCGCAGGCTGATGTTGGGCATCCTCATAATCTGGGGCGCTACCGCCCTGGTATTCATTTTGATGAACATCATCCCCGGCGACATTGCGCGGCGCATCCTGGGCGATTCCTCCGAGGGTGGTATCCTCACACCTTATACTTTGGAGCAGCTCCGCAAGGAGATGGGCCTGGACCGGCCCCTCTTCGTTCAGTACTTCGACTGGCTGGGCGGTGTCTTCACTGGCAGCCTGGGCAAGTCCCTGGTGACCCAGGAGTCGGTGGCTAAGGAGATCCTGGGCCGGCTGCCGGTCACGGCCCAGCTTGCATTCATGGCCGTGGCCATGGGAGTCCTCATAGGCATCCCCATCGGCATCATCTCGGCCCTGCTCCAGGACTCCCTGCCCGACTACCTCCTCAGGGGAGGCTCCATCCTCTTTCTGGCGGTCCCCACCTTCTGGCTGGGCCTGCTGGTCATACTCCTGGGGGCACGCTACTTTGGCTGGATACCCCCCATAGGGCGCCACCTGTTCTGGGAGGAGCCCTGGCTGTCCGTGAAGCAACTCTTCTGGCCCGCCCTGGTCATCGCCACCCACGAGGGGGCCCGTAACGCCCGGATGATGCGCTCCACCCTCCTGGAGGTGCTGCGGGAGGACTACATCCGCACTGCCAGGGCCAAGGGCTCAGGGAACGGGTGGTTTACCTGCGCCACGCCCTACGTAACGCCCTGATCCCGGTGGTTACCATGATCAGCCTTGCCATAGGCGGCACCCTCAACGGCACCATCATCCTGGAGGCGGTCTTTTCCATACCGGGCATCGGCAGCCTGCTCATCGACAGCGTGTACAACCGGGACTTCATAGTGGTGCAGGGCCTGGTCTTCTACTTCGCCATCATCTACGTCTTGGTGAACCTGATCACCGACATCGCCTACGGATGGTTGGACCCTCGCATCAGCTACAAGTAAGCGGGGAGAGGACGGCGTGAGCGTGGAGCTGGAGTCGGAGAAGGCCACAACGGTAGCTAGTCCTTTGGGCAGCCTCCGAGCCGCGGGCCACTGGGCGCGGGGAAGGCTGCTGTGGTTCGTCAGCTTTGCCCGGCGTAAGCCCCTGGGGGCCGTCTCCTTGGTGGTGCTGGTGGTGACCATCCTTGCCGCCATCCTGGCCGATGTCATAGACATCCACGATCCCCTGGATGACAACTACCTGGTGGCGCTGCAAGGCCCCAGCCTGGCCCACTGGCTGGGCACCGACGACTTCGGGCGGGACATGTACAGCCGCATCGTCCACGGGGCCCGCACCACGGTGACGGTGGCCTTCCTCTCTGTGGCCATCGGCACGGGCATCGGCCTCCTCCTGGGACTGGTGGGAGGGTACTTCGGCGGCTGGCTGGACAACCTCATCCAGCGGGTGGCGGAGGTGTTCCTTTCCTTCCCCGGTATAGTCCTGGCCATAGCATTGGTCTCTGTACTGAGCGCGGGGATGGACAAGGTCATCATCGCCCTGGCCGTCTCCTTCGCCCCGGGCAGCGCCAGGGTGATGCGCAGCGCAGTCCTTCAGGTGAAGGAGCTGCCTTACGTGGACGCCGCCCGGGCCATTGGCGCCAATCCTTGGAGGATAATGTTCCACCACATACTGCCCAACGTCATGGCCCCATACCTGATCATCTTCTCTACCCTGCTGGGTACCGCCATCCTGGCCGAGGCCTCTCTCAGCTTTTTGGGCCTTGGGGTACCGCCCCCGGCGCCCTCGTGGGGCCGCATGCTCAGTGGGGGTGCCCAGACCTACGCCCTGGTAGCCCCCCACATGGTGATCATCCCGGGCCTGGCCATAAGCCTGGTGGTCTTTGCCTTCAACCTGTTTGGCGACGCCCTGCGGGACGTGTGGGACCCTCGCCTGAGGGGTAGGTAGAGGCCCCGGCCTCAACCCCAGCAGGGTGTGAAGGGTTGTCCAACAAGCCTTTCACCAGGGAGCAAGCATCCTCAATTTATGTCGAGGCCACCTCGAAGCCTCATGGGGGCGGGTATTCCTTCTGCATCGGCCTAAACCGTCTCCATGGGTTTGCCACGGAGCGGCAAAGGTAAGGACAGGGCCTTGGACAGCGGATTCAAGAAAGCAGGTACCCCTACACAGAGCTCCCGAACCTTGCTACAATCCATCCCGATAATCGATATCGATTATCGCCAAAAGTACCCTTGAGACCTCGGGCAGACCTTAGGGGCTGGGGCTCAGTCTTGGTACTTGAGACCTCCTATCTTGACGGGGTGGTACTTCATGGAAGAGGACGTCAAAAAGCGGTTGATGGATGAGATCTTGCGAGAGGCTGTCCATTACTTGCCAGCGGAGGGCGGTTTCTTGGAGGTACGCCTCAGGTTCGTGACCAAGGAGGAGTTCGAAGAGCAGTCGCGGCGGCGCGTGCAGGCGGGGGCTCTAAAGGTGGAACCTGTTCCTGGTGGGGATTTTCAGTACAGGGTCGGCAGCCATTACGGTAAGAAGTGGTACCGCGTGAACCTGCTCACCAGGAGATGCACTTGCCCGGAGTTCAAGAACCACCCCAGCGTGGACCGGTTCCAGTGCAAGCACATCATAGCGGCGATAAACTACCTGAGGCTGCCGGAGATAAGGCAGTCCCTCCTGGGATAACCCCTACCCTTGAAGAAAACCCTGCGTAGTCCGCCCTTTCCGCACACATGCCCGGAGGTCACAATAATCGATGGCGATTATCCGTACGGCTGGCCCTTGCTCCTACGCCGACCTCTTCTAGGTCCTGGGCGAATCTGCAAGTATCTGGCGACGGCTTCTGGGGTAGTGACCCAGTTGCGACCGATCTTCCTCCCTTCCAGTTTCCCCGTCCTGCATAGCAACCTTAGGTGGGACGCACTCAGCCCACTCAAAGCCGCCGCCTCCTGCAAGGAGATAAACTCCTGCAACAGGAGGTCTCCGTACGTAAGATTGGGCGCATTCTATCACAACAAATCACAAATTGTCACAATTGTAACAAGTACTACTTGTCATTATTTCTGCGGGTGGTCTCTTTCCAGGGCCACCCTGATGTGGCAGCTACTACCCAGTCCCGCAATGGTACCCCTGGCCTGATGTGACGGGATGTTCCCCCAGGGGCCAGCCCGCGGTGCCCCCGCCGCTCCTACTCCCTGTCGGTGGCGTCCCGAGGCACCGACCCAATGATCCCCTTTTCCTCCAACTCTCGGACCTGGGCCTCGGATAGCCCCAGCAGCTTGCCAAGGATGTACCTATTGTGCTCTCCCAGGCCAGGCGATGGCAGCCGGACGGAGGCCGGCGTCTTGGAGAATCGCCAGGGGAAACCCAGGGAGAGATGGATGCCCACCCCTGTGTAGTCCACGGGCACAAAGAAGCCCCTCTCCTTGTAATGGGGGTCCTCCAGCATGTCTGCCATGGTGAGCACGGCCCCGGCGGGCACGCCGGCGGCCTGAAGCAACTCCATGGCCTCGTAGTGGCTGTGCTTCTGCGTCCAGTCCTCCACAATCCTGTCCAGGGCCTCGCGGTTCCGTACCCGCTCCGGAGCGGTGCGGAACCGGGGGTCCAAGGTCAGGTCGGGCCGCCCCATGGCCTGGCACAGGGCCACCCACTCTCGGTCGTTGGTCACCGATATGGCCACCCACAGGTCCTCTCCCTGGCAGCGGTAGCAGCCGTGGGGGGCGTAGGCTGGGTGGCTGTTACCCCTGGGCCTGGGCTTCCGGCCCGTCATCTGGTACTCCAGCACCAGCTCAGGCAGGGCGTAGCACAGCGCCTCCCGTTGGGGCAGCTCGATGTGCTGGCCTTGGCCGGTGGCCTGACGGTGCATCAGAGCGGCCAGGACCGCCGACACAGCGAACAGGGCCACCGTGGGGTCGGGGTAATATACCCAGGTGGAGAGGGGCCGGTCCTCCTGGTACCCGGTGATGCTCACGATGCCGCTCAGGGCCTCCTGCTGCGGCCCGAAGGCCACGTAGCTGGCCTCGGGGCCGGTGCTGCCAAAGGCAGGCATGGACAACATGATTATGTCAGGTTGGATGGCTCGCAGCGCCTCGTAGCCCAGCCCCAGCCGCTCCATCACCCCCACGCTGAAGTTCTCTATGACCACATCCGAAATCTTCACCAGCTCCAGGAACAGGTGCAGTCCCTCGGGTGTTCCCAGGTCCAGGGTGATGCCGTACTTGTTCCGGTTATACTCCACAAACCGTCCAGAGCGGTTGTAGGGGTCTGGGCCAGGGTTGTTGTCGGGGTAGAGGCCGCTGCCCGGCGCGGGCTTGATGGGCCCCCTTTCGGGGTCGGGCCGGCGGGTGGCCTCCACCTTGATCACCTCCGCCCCCAAGTCCCCCAGGATGCGGGTGCAGTAGGGCCCGGAGAAGACCTGGGACAGGTCCAATACCCTTACACCCTCCAGGGGCATCATCACACTATACCCTGGTGGCGCAGAGCAGCCAGCTCCTGGGCACTCAGGCCCAGCATGTCGCAGAAGACCTCCTTATTGTGCTGACCCAGCTCTGGCGCCGGGGCGTTTTGCCATGGCACTCGGCTCATAGTGAAAGGGCGAGAGGGGAAGGCCACGCCCTTCACCTGGGAATGGGCCACCGCCTGGTAGAAGCCGTGGGCACGCATCTGGGGGGAACCCAGTAAGTCTTCGGCGTCGCAGACGTAGGCCGCTGCCATTCCCACGGCCTGGGCCTTGTGGTACACCTCCTCCTTGGAGTGCTCCATCAACCAGCGGTTGAAGATGTCTTCCAGCTCGGCCTTGTGGGCGGTACGGCCCTCAGGGGTGCTGAACTTCTCGTCCCGCAGCTCCGGTCTGTCCAACATCCGGAGGAATAGGGGCCACCAGTCGCGTCGGCCTCCTCTGCCGCTCACCAGCACCCATCCGTCCTTGCACCGGCGCAGGCCCCCGGGGAAGGCGTCGGTGCCCCCCTGCCTCCTGGGGACCTTCTTCCGGTAAGTGTAGCTCTTGAGGAACATCCCTGCGATGCTGGCCCAGGCCTCGACTGTGGAGATGTCTATGTGTTGGCCCGTGCCCAGGGACTCTCTGGCGTAGAGGGCGGCGGTGATGGCGATGAAGGCATGGAGCCCACCATGGTACTGGGCCAGCATTCCCCCCTTCATAAGGGGAGGGCCTTCGGGGCTGCCCGCCAGGTACATCTCCCCGCTCAGCGCCCGGAGCACTATCTCCGTGGCCTTAAAGTCCCGGTAGGGGCCCGTCTGACCGAAGGGGGTCACCGAGGCCACTATCAGCCGAGGGTTGGCCTTGTTGAGGGTGTCGTAGCCCAATCGCAGGCGGTCTAGGGTGCCTGGCGCGGTGCTCTCCACCAGCACATCGGCCCGCCGCAGCAGGTCCAGGAGAAGCTCTTGGCCGGTGGGGGTCTCCCAGTCCAGGGTAATCCCCAACTTCCCCATGTTCAGGTACAGATAGAGGCCGCCCTTCTCAGGATGGGGAATGTCATCGGGGAACGGGCCCAGGGCACGGGAGGGGTCCCCGGCCCCGGGCCGCTCAATCTTGATGACCTGGGCCCCCAGTGCAGCCAGGATCTTGGTGCAAAAGGGCCCGGCAATACCCTCTGAAGTGTCTATGACCCGCAGGGAGGCGAAGGCTGGAGAGCTGGGCAGCTCCCCCCTCATTTCTCCTTGCCCCTGTTAGCGATGGCCTCGGCGTAGGCCAGAAGGTCGCGGGCACGCTCCACTACGGGCACGTCCACCGCCTGGCCGTCCACCTCCACGGCCCCCCTACCCTGGGCGGCGGCGGCGTCCCAGGCCTGGACTATCTTTCTGGCCTTCTCCACCTCCTCTGGCTGCGGCCCGAAGAGGCGGTTTAGGGGCTCTAGCTGGGCCGGGTGGATGGCGAACTTGCCCTTGAAGCCCAGCTTCAGCACCGTCCTGATGTCTCGCTCCAGGCCTTCCACATCCCTGAACTTGACGTAGGGGGTGTCCAGGGCAACCACCCGGGCCGCCCTGGCCGCCACCCCTATGCAGGCCCTGGGGAAGTACAGCTCTTCGCCCGACTCGGTACGCTGGATTCCCATGTCCCGGGTGTAGTCCTCCGCCCCGAAGACCACCCCCACCACCCTCGGCGAGGCCGTGGCGATGTCGTAGGCCCTCAAAATGGCCCGGGCGTTCTCCAGCCAGAAGACTAGCTTGATCTTGCCCGGCTCCAGCCCCCTCTTCACCTCCAGGGAGCTGACCATGCTGTCGTACTCCTTGACCTGGTGGGGCGACTCCACCTTACCGATGCTGAGGCCGTAGATGTGGGGGCTCACCACGGCCTCCAGGTCGTCCCGGGTAAGGCCGGTCTCCAGGGAGTTTATGCGCACTATAATACGCTGCCGCTGCGCCAGGATGGGGACCATCTCGCTGACCACCTGCCGGGCGTTCTCCTTCTCCTGGCGCGGCACCGAGTCCTCCAGGTCCGGGACGACGAAGTCGGCGTCAAAGCCTACCGCCTTCTCCAGCATGTTCTTCCGGTTACCGGGAACGAAGATAGGGCTACGGAACGGAATCATTCATCACTCCTCGTTACGTATCTCTGGGCCAGCCCTGTTGTAACGCTAGGGCTCCCCTTAGAAGAGCAGTTTGGAGCCAGTGCTTGGGCCATTCCCTGTTCTCCTGGCGATCAGGGTCTGGACTCCAGCCAGCGGCCCAGCTCTTGGATGAAGCGGGCTGGGTTGTCCCCCGGCACCAGGTGACCCGCCCGTTCAATCTCTACTAACTGGCAGTCTGCCATCACCCGCACCATCTCCTGGGCGGTCTCCCGGGCCAGGACATCGCTGTTGGCCCCCCGGACCAGCAGGGTGGGGCACTGGATGCTTTTGATGTAGTTCCAGGCCTCCTCTGGTGAAGGGGCCGGCCTGGGGCGGCTGGGGTCTCGCAACACCTTGTCATACTTCCAGGTCCACTTGCCGTTGGGCAGTTACCGGATGTTGTGCACCAGGCTTCCTCTTAGTTGCTCTATGGGCCTGTGAGGCTGGTACTGGTGTACCCGCTTAAGGAACTCCTCGAAGGAGTCTAGCTCGTCGGGGAGCTGGACAAAGTTGCGAATGCGTCCTGAACCCTGTCGTTGGGTGACAGGGCCTGTGTCCACAATGACCAGCCGCTTCACGTCCTGTGGCCGGCGCGCCGCCAGGGTATAGGCGCTGCGGCCTCCCATGGACAGCCCCACCACCGTTAGCGGGGGCAGAGACAGCCTGTCCAGCACCGCGTCCAGGTCTCGCTGGTGGGCCTGGGACGAGTAGTCGCCGTTGGGGGCCCACTGGCTGTCGCCGTGGCCTCGGGCGTCCAGGGCGATGATGTGGTAGGCGTGGCACAGGGCCAGCCCTACGAAGTCCCAGCTATGGGCCGTCTGGGCGAAGCCGTGGAGCAACAGCATATTGGGCTTTCCCGGCTCGCCCCACTCCAGGTAGTGCAGCCGCACTTCGCCTGTATCCACGTGGCCGCTGCGCGGCTCCACCTCTTCCTTGAAGGATACGCCCATGGCCCTGGCAGCGTCAAAGAGGTTGCTCACCTGACACCTCCCAGACCTTTTCAGGCTGGCTTAGTCCGAGTCCATCTGGGTACCCATTAGCGCACCCCTGGTCGGGCCTGTCAATCGGTTGGTACTACAGTTAGCGCCAGAGTTTTTGTAACAACACTACAAGGCAAGGGTGGCTGGTGGTCTGGCACTGGAGCGGGCACCATAAGGGACCGTGGTGCCTCAGCAGAAGGCCTTCCGGGGATACCTGGAGGGGATGGCTAGGAACCTAGCCCGCGGGTGCCCTGGTCTCCTGGCATGGCCAGCCGTGAGGTGAGTTCCCGGATGGTGAGGTACACCCGCTCCAACTCCCTGTCTGCCGGGTCAGGCCAGAAGTAGGGGCGCACCAGGAAGCCGCCAAAGTGGTCCACTATCTCTTTGTGGTCGTCCACCACAAAGTCGGGGCGCAGGGGTATGGAATAGCGTGCCAGCCCCTGCTCAAACTGCTCGATGGGCTTCTGATAGACGCCCTGCACAAAGGGGGCCAGCCCCAGCTTGTTCACCTCATGGGTGCGCACACCTACCCCCGACCAGATGTAAAGGCGGTGACCGTCCTGGCGAAGGCGGTGGAAGACCTCAAAGGTGAAGGGCCTCAAGGTGCCGTCGAAGGAGAGGAGGGTATAGTCCATATCGAAGAATATATTCATCGGTCCAGCCTGCGCTGGGATTATAGTTGCTAATGTTATCACACTTCCCTGCCCAGCGCAGCGGTGGTCCCTTCCAGTCCTGATTGCTTGTCCCTGGCGTCTCGTGGGACCGAAGGATGCCCAGGCCCCCTGGTACCAAGCACAAGGGGGCGCAGTCCAGGGTCTCTCCACAAGTCCTATCGCCACCCCGGCCCTGGCCAGCACCCCCGGTATGGCAGTATAGGCCCTGCACTCTTGCGCGGAATCACCCGTTTGGCGGATTCCTGGCCCTTCAAAG
>DAOUBE010000304.1:0-14166 GCA_034432835.1 Dehalococcoidia bacterium
CCACCATGGACCAGCGGCAGGGTGAGGGGGTGGGTGCCCCCGGACGATGACCGCATGGGCTGTACGCTGACATAGTGGCAACCAGGGGGTGTGCTGTGACCTTTCCCCAGATTCGCCTGCGCAGGCTCAGAGAGTCGGAGGGGCTCCGGGCACTGGCACGGGAGACGGAGCTCTCGGTCAAGGACTTCATCTATCCCCTCTTCGTGACCCACGGGCGAGATGTCCGTGAGCCCATCGAGCCCATGCCGGGCTGTTACCAGCTCTCCCTGGACCACCTGCTGGAGGAGGCCGCCACCGTGGCCGGGCTGGGCATCCCAGGCATCCTCCTCTTTGGCATCCCAGCCACCAAGGACTCCATAGGCTCCGAGGCCTACGACGACTCGGGGGTGGTCCAGGAGGCGGTCCGGGCCATCAAAAAAGCCTTCCCCAGCCTGCTGGTTATCACCGACGTCTGCCTATGTGAGTACACGGACCACGGCCACTGCGGAGTGCTGGAGGGCCAGCGGGTGGACAACGACCGCACCCTGGAGCTGCTGGGAAGGACGGCTGTCTCTCATGCTGCGGCGGGGGCCGACGTGGTTGCCCCCTCGGCCATGATGGACGGGCAGGTAAAGGCCATACGTGCTGCCCTGGACGCGGCCGGCCACAGCCACATTCCCATCATGGCCTACTCGGCCAAGTACGCCTCCAGCTTCTACGGCCCTTTCCGCGTGGCCGCCGAGTCTGCCCCCCAGTTCGGTGACCGCCGGGGCTACCAGATGGACCCGGCCAACGCCCGCATGGCCTTGCGGGAGATAGAGCTGGATGTGAAGGAGGGAGCGGACATCATCATGGTAAAGCCCGCCCTGGCCTACCTGGACATCATCACCAGGGCCAGGGACAAGCTCGGCCTACCTATCGCAGCCTACAACGTCAGCGGTGAGTACGCCATGGTGAAGGCGGCAGCTCGCCTGGGCTGGCTGGACGAGCGGAGGGCCACCCTGGAGGTACTCACGGCCATCAAGCGGGCCGGTGCCGACATCCTTATCAGCTACCACGCCAAGGAGGTGGCGGGGTGGTTGAGGGGTGAGGGGTGAGGCTCGCTCGAACTGCCAGATTCAAGAGGGCCTACGAATCCTTGTCAAAGGAGCAACAGACCCTGGTAAAAAGGGCTTTAAGCCGACTGCAAGAGAATCCACAACATCCAGGTTTAAGAGTTAAGCGCATAAAAGGAACTAGGAACATCTGGGAGGCTAGAGCCAGCCGTTCACTTCGCATCACCTTCCAAATGGAGGGTGACGTGATTATTCTAAGAAACGTTGGCGAGCATGATGCAGCGTTGGATAGACCGTAAAGGGAGACAGAGGATGGCAGAACTAGCAAGAGTAAACAAAAGAGGCCATATAAGACTTCCCCTCGCGGTGAGGCGTCAGCTCAGGATAGAGGAGGGGGATTTCTTAGAGGTTAGAGTGGAGGATGGTTACCTAGTGTTGACTCCTAAGCAGCTCATAGACAAGAGCCAAGCCTATTTCTGGACTGAACAGTGGCAGAAAGGCGAGGAGGAGGCTGAGGAGGATATCCAGGAGGGGCGTGTGGAGGCCTTCGACACCGCCGAAGAGCTAATCAAGGACCTCGATAAGGAGTAAACACCCCGAACCGGAACTTCTATCCTCATCAGCTACCACGCCAAGGAGGTGGCGGGGTGGTTGAGGGGTGAGGGGTAGAATAGAGGTCTTTGACGCCAGTACCCGCTCTCCTGTCGAGAGCCTGTTTAGCCCTGAGCCGGCGAAACCCTGAGTACCAAAGGAGTATTTATAGTGCGTGAGCTGTCTTCAGAGGTCCTCTTCTCTAAGGCCCAGCAGTATATCCCCGGCGGCGTGAACAGCCCCGTCCGCTCCTTCCGAGGCGTGGGCGGGCAGCCCCGGTTTATCGCCCGCGGCCAGGGCTCCCACATCTGGGATGTGGAGGGCCGCCAGTACATAGACTACGTCTGCTCCTGGGGGCCCCTGGTCCTGGGCCACGCCCATCCCAAGGTGGTGCAGGCGGTGCAGGCAGCGGCCGCCGGCGGCACCAGCTTCGGTGCACCCACCCAGGGAGAGGTGGAGCTGGCCGAGATGATCTGCCAGGCTATCCCTTCGGTGGAGCTAGTGCGGCTGGTGAACTCGGGCACCGAGGCGTGCATGAGCGCCATTCGCCTGGCCCGGGCCTACACGGGACGGAGCAAGATCATCAAGTTTGAGGGCTGCTACCACGGCCACGCCGATGGCCTGTTAGTCAAGGCCGGCTCCGGGGCCCTGACCCAGGGCATCCCCACCAGCGCCGGCGTCCCCGACTCCTATGCCCAGGAGACCCTGGTGGCCAGCTACAACGACCTGGCCTCGGTGGAGGCCTGCTTCTCGGCCTACCCCAGGGATATCGCCGGGATCATAGTGGAGCCGGTGGCGGGCAACATGGGGGTGGTGCCCCCCAGGCCCGGCTTCCTGGAGGGGCTGCGAAGCCTCACCCAGCAGCACGGCGCTCTGCTTATCTTCGACGAGGTTATAACTGGCTTCCGCCTGGCCTACGGCGGCGCCCAGTCGGTGTACGGCGTCACCCCCGATATCACCACCCTGGGCAAGATTATCGGGGGAGGCATGCCCGTGGGCGCCTACGGGGGCCGACGGGAGATTATGCGGAAGGTGGCGCCCCTGGGCCCCATGTACCAGGCCGGGACCCTTTCGGGCAACCCCCTGGCGGTCCAGGCTGGCATCGCCACCCTCCAGGCCCTCCAGCAGCCGGGGGTGTACCAGCGGCTGGACGAGCTGGGCTCGCGCCTGGCCCAAGGGCTGGCCCGGGCCGCCCGGGAGGCCGAGGTGCCTCTAACGGTGAACCGGGTGGGCTCCATGCTCACGGCCTTTTTCAACCCCGGCCCTGTGGACACCCTGGCCGACGTGGAGCGCAGCGATGCCAAGGCCTACGCTCGATTCTTCCACGGCATGCTGGAGCGGGGCGTTTATCTGGCACCCTCGCCCTACGAAGCCGCCTTCGTCTCCCTGGCCCACACCGAGGATGACATAGACCGGACGGTGGAGGCGGCTGGCCAGGTGCTGCAAGCCCTGGGGTGAGGTTCACCACCCAGGGCGCTGAGACCGCGGAGGGAATGAATATGCGAAACCTTTGCGCTCTCAGCGGTGAGAATACCGGTGGTGGGCTACCCTGCGCTGGCGCTTCTGGGGCCAGTACACCATCCAAGCCCGCGCCTTGATAGCCTCTCGCGGCAGGGGGCCGACCTTGCGGCTGTCGGTGCTGGCCTGGCGGTTATCCCCCAGAAGAAAGTACTGGCCCGGGCCCAGTTCCCAGGTCCCGTCCTGGGACGGGTCCCCCTGGGCCTCCACGTAGGGCTCCTCCAGGGCCCGCCCGTTCACCAGGACCACCCCAGACTGGATGGTTACCGCCTCGCCAGGCAGGCCCACCACCCGCTTTATCCAGGGGCCGGGGCCTTGGGGTGGGTCGGCCAGGACCACATCCCCCCGCTGGGGCGGTCGGGACCAGTAGGCCAGCCTATCAAAGAGGACCTTCTCCCCTGGCGCCAGACATGGGTACATGCTCCAGCCGTTCACCACAATGCGGCGGGCGGTAAGGAAAACAAGGGGCACCATGAGAAAACTGGGCCACGGGAACCAGTTCCTTTTCCTCAAGGACACAACGACCTTCGGGAATCTATAGAAAGACCCTGGGGGTCTTCCCCCGCACGCTAGTACGACGGCGGGGCGTAAACGGTGACGAAAAACATGGGCGAGGCTCCGGTGTTGTATATGCGGTGGGGAGTCCCGGCAGGGATGATCACGGCCTCGCCCTCTCGCAGGGTGAACCTCTGGCCACCCACCTCGGCCTGGCCCTCGCCCTCGATGACATAGATAAACTGGTCGCCCCGGTGCAAGTCCCCGGCCCCCGAGTCCCCTCCGGGGCGTATGGTCATCACCCCTATCTGGCTGTGGGCCGTTTCGGTCAGGATACGGAAGAACTCGCCTTTGTGGGCCTTGATATTTACGGGCTCCGTCATGGCTACAACCTCTCCGACCAGAAGAAAGTGCACCCTTCAGGCCCTACCACCGCCCAGTGCTCCGCGTTGCCTTGGACCAGGATGCTGTCGCCGGGCCTACACTGGTAGGTCTGGCCCTCTACACTGACCCTCATGCTGCCTCCCAAGACCACCACCAGCTTCTGGGTGGCGTGGCGGTGAGGCGGATACTGCCGCCCCGGCGGGTCCTGGATAAGCAAGGGGTCGAACCCCTGCCTGCGGACCTCCGCCTCCACCTCCCTGGCATCGAGAGCCCTGTAACGCTGGGGAGCGTACATCGCGCCTTGGCTGCCCCCTGGTCCGTCCCTGCGGGCCATGGTCCCTCCCTACCGCAGGAACACAGGCTGGGTCCAGGCCTGGGCCCCGTTGGAAGCGCTGACCGTCATGCGCACGTAGCCTTCGTCCCCCTTGGGCTCGTAGGCAACAAGGGTATCGTAGGAGGTGGCCAGTATCCTCCCGCCCTTGCCAATGACTCTGGTGGTGTAGCGCAGGTATTCGGGCTGGCTGCGGATGCGGATAGCCACCCCGTCACGGCCCGCTTCCACGTCCTCCAGGACTACGCCAGTGGAGGCGTAGAACCTGCCCCTGGTCATGGCGTCCAGGATGGCCTCCTGGGAACATTCCTCGGCTTCCACGCATATCCAGGCCCGTCCGGGGTTGGCCCGGTCGGGGCTGAACTCGCCCTTGAGGTGATGGGTATCGTCGGTGGCGGTGCCGTAGATGGGGATACCCGCGCTGAGGACGTGGTCCCACTGCTCCTCGGTGCTGGGGTGGCCCCCGCCGCCGCGGGAGTTGCCCTTATGATGGGCGTTGAACACCTCCATGAAGGTGGCCCCGCGGACCTGGGCTATAGCCTGGTGGTCGAAGGCCCACTGGTAGTTGGGGTGGTTGATCTGGGCAAGGCCACCGGCGGCCACGATGGCGTCCACGTTGGCTTGGATGGCCTCCACCACGTCGTTGGCGAGGACAGGCTCCACCAGGCGCGTCACACCGATGCCGTTGACATGCACCGGCTTGCCATCAGCCATGAGGGTGACCTCCTCACCCGGAATCAGGAGGGGCCAGTGGCGACGCCGCTCCTGGGGAGCCTCCAGGATGGTCAGATGGTTGTGGTCGGACAGGACCAGAAAGTCGTACCCGTGACGGGCGTACCAGCGTGCGACCACCTCAGGATCGCTGTCCCCGTCGCTGCGGTTGGTGTGGGTGTGGAGGTTACCCTTGAGCCACCGCCTGTCGGCCATAAGCCTTTCTCCAGCTCACAAGTATGCCTGTCGGCCTATTATAGGGCAGAATCCGACCATGGCAAACCCATCAGGAACAACCAGAGCGCCCTACAAAGCAGGCCCATCCCACAGAAGGCTTCTGAGGAGGAGTGGACCTATGTGACTAGGTTTTGACGCAGCGGGCTACAAGGACAGAGCCCGTGAGGTAGGAGATAGGAAGTCGTTGCACTGCTCTCTCTAATAAGTTGGAGAAGGTTTTCCCATATAGCCCGGGGGTCAGGTTGAGGATGCCGAACATCCGCTTCTTGCCAAAGGCTTGCAGCAGGCGACGGAGCTCCGCCATGGAGAAAAGATGGTAGTAGATCTTGCCGCCGTGAAAGCCGTCTCGCCTCCGACGAAGGATGGCCATCAACGAACGGTTGTAGGTGGTGAGGACCAGCACACCCCCGGGCTTGAGGACACGGTAGGCCTCAGAGAGGAGTCTGACACGCTCGGTATAGGTCGGTACGTGTTGGATCATCTGGATGCAGGCCACCCTGTCAAAGCTCTCCGCAGGGAAGGGCAGCCCGGTGGTGGCGTCGGCCAGGAGGAAGGCCACCCTCCCATGGTAACTTCCCGAGGCTTTCAGGTGCTGCCGGTTAATCCTGAGGGAGTCCAGGGAGTAGTCCAGGGCGACTATGGTCCTGTTCTGTCCCACCAGCTCTCGGGTGACCCTGCCCACGCCGGCGCCCAGGTCCAGAACCGTCTGGCCAGGCTTGATATCCAACAGGTCCATCACCAGGGGTAGCTCGATCTCCGGTATCCAGGCGGGCCGCCAGGTGTGCTCATAGTCTGGCGCGTCACGGTCCCGTTGGGCGATCTTGGCCCGCTTGATCTCGATACTGCCCATCTGTAAATCGGGTTCCCTTACGCCTCTCCCACCCATCTCACAGAAAGCCCCCTTTGTGGCACGAGACGACCCAGAAGCCACCTTACCACAACTCAACGCCACTGACATCACAAATTGGTGCTAGACACCGTGGCAGTGGCGACCATCCTTCTCGGCAGGGCTCCAGGGGCCCGTGTTGGTTCTTCTTGAGAAGCAAAGGGCTCTCGGCGCATTGACCCGCTGCGTCCCCTTTTCTGAGGGTTACCAGCCTTTGGCCCGGCATGGAGGAAAAGGGCATGTTGCCGCGGCCCTTGGCTGCCACGTACATCATCAAAGGAACATAAAGCTCCTGGTTCCAGCAATGTCCTGGTGAGGGTGACTTTGCTATAATGGGCTGTAATGCCTTGACAAAGCTATTTTCTACCTAACAGGAGGCCCCTTTGGCAAAAGTCTATCTCTTCACCGAAGGCGTCGAAGACAGGTTCCAGCTAGGGAACAAAGGCGCCAATCTGGTCACCATGACCAAGATAGGCCTTCCGGTGCCACCTGGCTTCGGGGTGACACTGGAGGCCTACCGGGAGTACAAGAAGACCTCCCAGCTCCCTATTGATGACATCAAGAAGGCTCTGGCGACTCTGGAGAAGCAGATGGGGCGCAAGCTGGGCCAGGGCCTGATGGTATCCGTGCGCTCCTCTGGCCCTGTGTCCATGCCTGGCATGATGGACACGGTGCTCAACGTGGACAACTGGGACTTCATGATCGAGTGCATCAAGAAGGTTTTCCAGTCTGCCGACAACCCCCGGGCCAGGGAGTACCGCCGCATCCACAAGATCTCTGAAGAGGCCGCAGGTACCGCCGCCCTGGTCCAGGCCATGGTCATGGGCAACATGGATGACAGGTCCGGTACTGGCGTGGCCTTCACCCGCAACCCTAGCACCGGCGAGAAGGGCCTGTTCGGCGAGTACCTGCGCAAGGCCCAGGGCGAGGACCTGGTCTCCGGCCGGCGCACCCCAGAGCCCATAGAGCAGACCCTGAAGAAGGACATGCCCCAGGTGTACGCTGAGCTGGAGGAGCTGGGCCGGAGGCTGGAGCAGCACTTCAAGGACATGCAAGACATCGAGTTCACCATCGAGAGCGGCAAGCTGTACCTGCTCCAGACCCGGTCGGGCAAGCGCAGCGGTGCGGCGGCGGTCAAGATCGCCGTGGATATGGTCAAGGAGGGCCTCCTCACCCCCGAAGAGGCCATCCTGCGGGTGACTCCCCAGGACCTGGACGCCCTGCTGCACAAGCGCATCGACCCCACCAAGACCTTCCAGCCCATCACCCGGGGTCTGAACGCAGCGCCCGGCGCCGCTTCAGGCAAGGTGGTGTTCGACATCCAGGAGGCGGTGGAGCTTTCCAAGAAGGGGGAGAAGATTATCCTGGTCCGTCCAGAGACCAGCCCCGACGACATCGTGGGCATCCATGCCGCTACCGGCGTACTGACCGCCCGGGGCGGCCTCACCTCCCACGCCGCCATCGTGACCCGCGCCATGGGCAAGCCCTGCGTCTGCGGCGCCTCCGAGGTGAACATAGACGTCAAGGGCCAGCAGTTCCGCGTGAATAACCACGTGGTGAAGAAGGGCGACGAGATCACCATAGACGGCACCACCGGCAGCGTGTACCTGGGCGCCCTCCCCCTCATAGAGGCCGACGTCCACGGGGAGCTGGAGGAGCTGCTTAGGTGGGCCGATGAGCGCCGCCGGCTGGGTGTCATGGCCAACGCCGACACGGCGGAGATGATCCTTCAGGCCCGGAGGTTCGGTGCCGAAGGCGTGGGCCTGTGCCGCACCGAGCGGCAGTTTAACGAGCCCAGGAGCCTGGCTGCCATACGCGAGTTCATACTGGCGGACAGCCCCGAGGAGCGCTCCAAGGCTATTGAGCGGCTGCGGAAGCTGCAGAAGGACGACTTTGTGGCTATCCTGAAGGCCATGGGCGGGCTGCCCATCATCATACGCTTGCTGGACCTACCCCTCCATGAGTTCCTCCCCCACGAGGACGTCAAGGACCCCAAGGTGCGGCGCCGCGTGGAGGAGCTCCAGGAGGTCAACCCCATGATGGGACACCGGGGTGTCCGCGTGGGCATCTCCTACCCCGAGCTTTACCAGATGCAGATCGACGCCATCCTGGAGGCCAAGAAAGAGGTCCCCGGCTCCAGGCCTTCCATCATGGTGCCCCAGGTCATAGCCAACACCGAGCTGGAGTTTGTCAGGAAGATGGTGAAGGACTCCTCGGTGCGCGTGGGGATCATGGTGGAGACGGTCCGGGCAGCCATGACCTCCGACACTCTGGGCCAGACGGCCGACTTCTTCTCCTTTGGCACCAATGACCTGACCCAGGCTACCCTGTCCTTCAGCCGCGAGGACGCGGAGAAGAAGTTCCTCTATACCTACCTGGACAAGGGTATCTTGCCAGACAACCCCTTCGAGACGGTGGACCAGGCAGGGGTGGGTAAGCTCATGGACCTGGCCATCCGCCAGGCACGGCAGGTGAAGCCGGAGCTGGAGATAGGCGTCTGCGGCGAGCACGGCGGCGACCCCCGGTCTATCCAGTTCTTCCACAAGATCGGGCTGACCTACGTTAGCTGCAGCGCCTTCCGTATCCCCATCGCCCGGCTGGTGGCCGCCCAGGCCGCCATCCAGGAAAAGCAGCAGAAGGAGAAGGCCCCCGCCCCCTAGTCCAGGGCCAAGGCCAAGGCGTCGGCGGGCTGACCTGTCTATCGGCCAACCCAAGCTCCACGAGATCGTTTAGGGGTGGGGGGAAGTCCCCCACCCCTGTTTGTTACCCCAAGGCCCACCTGCCGCCCTTTGCTCTGAAAGGGCGAAAGCGAGGGTCTGTGTCCTCCTTAAACCCTGCCTGGTAAATCACCCTAACCCCGTCGGAGGTCCTTACAGCCCCATGGAGCGGCAGACCTCTATCTCCACCACCCTTGACATTGGGCATCACCGTTCCTATATTTATGGTCTCGAAGCTGGCTGTTATCGCCATAGGTTAAAGGATGGTTAAGACGTAAACCCGCCGGCAAGACCAGCCGTCGCACCGAATGGGTGCATATCACGACGGAGATATGGGAGCGAGGTAACCTATGTTCGATACACTAAAGAGGAGCTGGACTCTCTATACGGTCTGCTGGAAGGTGCTGCGGCACGACAAAGAGTTGCTTCTGTTCCCAATCATATCCGGGATCAGCCTGGTCATCACCCTGGCCGTCGTATTCGGAAGCGGCCTTGTGGACCGGCTGGCCAGGTCCCTAGAGGACCAGGCCCGACTGGCTGGCACAGACTACCTCATCATGTTCCTTTTCTACTTTATCAACTACTTCATCATCATCTACTTCAACGCCGCCCTCATAGGGGCCGCCCGTATCCGCCTGCAAGGCGGCGACCCTACCCTGAGAGACGGCTTCCGCACTGCCAACGCTAACCTCCTGGGCATTACAGGCTGGGCGGCCATCTCCGCCGTGGTGAGCCTGCTCTTTTACGCCCTGGACAAGGCAGCACGCATGAGAATAGGCGAGCAGCGGGGCCGGGGTGGTAGCGGGGCCGTCATCGCCCTCATGGTGTTGGCCGTATTGAGCCAAATAGCCCAGATCGCCTGGTCCGTCATCACCTATCTGGTGATCCCGGTCTTGGTGGTAGAGAAGGTGGGCCCTATTCAGGCCATAAAACGCTCGGCTTGGCTGGTCAAGAAGACCTGGGGTGAGCAACTGGTCAGCCGCTTCGGGTTTGACCTGATGGTAATCCTCTTCTCCATACCCATAGTGCTGCTATGCGTCATTCTGGCCGCGGTCATCCCGGCCCCGGCGGGCATATTCACCGCCGTGGCCGTGGGCATAGTTGCCATGGGACTGCTCATCCTAGTGACGGCAGCCCTACGGGCCATTTACGTCGCCGCTCTTTACCAATATGCCGCCACGGGCACCGTTCCCCAGGTCTTCCCCAGGGAAATGGTGGTCAATCGCTGGGAGCCCAAGCCCAGGGCGGCCTGGTAGCCCGTTAGGGGGCGGGGTCCCGGCGGCCCTTCCTGGCCAAAAAGTCCTTGAAGCTCTCCTCCACATGGGGTGGAGGGTAGTCGGTAGCCTGGGCTGTCCGCTCCTGCGCCATGAGCTCCCTCCAGGAGAGCCCCAGGGAGTTGTTGAACAGGTGCTTCAGCCCCTGCACGGCCGTCCGGTTGTTGCTGGCGATGAGCCTGCCTATCTCCAGGGCCTTGTCCATAAGCTGGTCCGAGGGCACCAAGTGGTTCAGCAGCCCTATCTGGTAGGCCTCCTGGGCCAGGACCTCGCGCCCCGTGTACAGCAGCTCCTTGGCCTTGGGCCAGCCCACCACCAGGGGTAGCGTCCAGGTGGCGTTGATCTGTCCGTACACGGCGGCCAGGAAGCGGAAGCTGGTGCGCTCGCAGCCTATGCGCAGGTCCAGGGCCGTGGCCAGGACGGTACCGCCGCCGTAGCACAATCCGTTGATGGCGCCTATGGTAGGCTTGCGGCAATTGGCGATGTGCCACACATACTCGTATCGCTTCTCCTCCTGCTTGCGCCAGCCCTCGTTCCCCAGGGACACGTTCTCGTGGATGTCTGCCCCGGCGGAGAAGGCCCTGTCCCCCGCGCCGGTAAAAACGATGGCACCTATGGAGCTATCCTCCTCCAACATGGTCACCGCCTGGTCCATCTCCTGTATCAACCTGAGGTTCATGGCGTTGAGCACCTGAGGGCGGTTAAGGGTGATGGTCCCGACACCATCGGTGCAGCTTACCAGGATGGTCTCGTACTTCATTAAGAGGGCAAGTCTCCTTAACGTCTCTTGCTGAATGAATTATACCGTCGAGGCGCGCTCCCTCACATATCCTTTGGCCAGGGTCCGGGGGTCACATGGCCGTCAAGCCGCCATCCAGATAGATGGTCTGGCCCGTCATGTAGTTGGAGGCATCGGAGACCAAGTACAGGGCCAACAGCCCCACCTCCCTGGGCAGACCCGGCCGTCCCAGGGGCACCTGGCTCTTGGCCCGCTGCCGGGCCCGCTCCAGGTCCTGAGGGGAGGCCTGGTCCGGGTCTGGGAACTGTCCAGGAGCGATGCAGTTGACAGTGATCCCATAGGGTGCCCATTCTACGGCCAGCGCCTGAGTCAACCGGGCCACTCCCGCCTTGGCAGCCGAGTAGGCCACCAGGTTAGGCGAGCCTTTCAGGGCGGCGAAGGAGGCTATGTTGATGACCTTACCCCGCCGCCGGGCAAGGAAGTGAGGCCCCACGGCCCGGCAGCCCATAAAGGCCTCCGTCAGGTTGATGTCGATACTGTAGCGCCACTCGTCATCGGAGAGCGGGGAAGTGTTCTGGCCGGGAAGGGGGACCAAGGGCTTGGGCACGGCGTCGCCCACGTTGTTTATGAAGACATCGATATGGCCCCAGCGCTCCAGGGCGTAGGCCACCGTCCTCTCCATGTCCTGGGCCTTGGTAGCATCGGCGGTAAGGGTCTCAATGGGATGGCCCGCCTCGGCCATCTGCTTGGCCAGAGGTATCAGGTAGTGGTCCGTCAGGGCGGTCACCAGGACCTTGGCACCAGCCTCGGCCAGCACCTGGGCGATGCCCTTGCCTATACCGCGGGCGGCCCCGGTGATGACTACCGTCTTGTCCTGGACCTCCAGCTCCTTGGGCAGCATATCCACCTCCTGACAGTTTGGGTACATAGTACAACACCAGACCGCGAGGCCAGCGCTCCCCCGGGGAATGACTGTGAAGCTACACGTATGGTAAGATATTCCCGGTCGGCCTTGTAGGCCGGCCGATCTCAGAAGGGCCACCGTAGCTCAGCGGCAGAGCAGCGGTTTCGTAAACCGCGGGTCGCCGGTTCAAATCCGGCCGGTGGCTCCAGATTTTCCCCTGTCCTCTTCCTGACCTGGTTACCGGTCTGCGGCTAACACCCTCTTTTCTGTTCGGCTATACTGTCCCCTTAACAGGAGGTGGCCATGGTCAAGAGGAACTGGCGAGAAGAGACCCCCTACGTCGGGCACGAGTCGGCCATCATTTGGCCCATCTTCCGAGCCAAAGGGACCGAAGGACGCACCTATCAACAGGCCCCCTTGGAGGGGATGACGGGCTTCACCCTCCACCGCATGCAGGGCGGCCGGGAGGGGGACTACCACGCTCACGAGGACGCCGAGCAGGTGTACTACTTCATAAAAGGCCGGGGCAAGATGAAAGTAGATGACCAAGTCTTTGAGGTCAGGGAAGGGGATGCGGTGCACATTCCACCCAGGGCCAAGCACCAGCTCATCAACGACTCGGACGACTGGATAGAGCACCTGCTGGTGACCGCTCCGGTGCGCCCGTAACAGGCCCCCTTCCCTTCCGTTTGGTGGCGGGCTCTCGGGGCAGCGCCGCTGGCCCTAGGAGTCCTGATCATAGCTACCGCAGCGGCCCAGGTCTTCCCCCTCCTGAGGGAGAGCCCGTAACCTGGTGCAGCCAGTAGGGGCACATCGCACCACCTTGGCAATCGAGTATTATGTATAGTATCGCCGGGTCGAAGAACAGCTTTGCACCCGGACCACGAGGAGGAGGATGGGATGCGCTCCAAGCTGCTGTACCAGGAGACAGAGAAGACCTTCGCTCTCGTCTTCGACAAGGGCGACCTGTTCATGGAGAACCTGCTTTCCTTCGCCAGGCAGGAGGGCCTTACCGCTGCCCACTTCACCGCCTTGGGAGCCTTCAGCGACCTGAAGCTGGGCTACTTCGTGCCCCAGGAGAAGCGGTACAGGCCCATCGAGATCAACGAGCAGGTGGAGGTCATAGCCTTGGTGGGCGACATAGCCCTTTACAAGGGCGAGCCTTTCATCCACGCCCACGTCGTGGTGGGCAAGGCCGACGGCACGGCCCACGGCGGTCACCTGGTGGAGGGTCACGTGCGGCCCACCCTGGAGGTGGTCCTGACCGAATCGCCCAGGCACCTCCAGCGCCAGTACAACGCCGAGGTAGGGCTGCCCCTCATAAGCTTGTAGTTCCCAGCCAGGGCAGAGTTAGGGCCTAGGGAGCCTGGACCCAGCCCCTGGCCCGCTCTACAGCCCGCTGCCACCCCTCGTACAAGGCCTGACGCTGGGCCTCGGGCATCCTGGGCTGGTACCGCTGTGCCACCCGCCTCAGGCCGGCCAGCTCATCCCGCCCGCGCCAAAAGCCGGCGCCAAGGCCGGCCAGGAAGGCAGCCCCCAGGGCCGTAGTATCCGACACCTCCGGGCACTCCAGAGGGATGCCCAGAATGTCCGACTGGAACTGCATGAGGAAGGCGTTGGCGCTGCCGCCACCATCGGCGCGGAGCAAGGGTACCGAAAGGCCCGTGTCCGCCTCCATAGCCTCCACCACATCCCGCACCTGGTAGGCCATGGCCTCCAGGATCGCCCGGACAATGTGCGCCCTGGTGGTGCCCGCCGTCAAGCCTACAATGGTGCCCCGCGCATAGACGTCCCAGTAGGGCGCGCCCAGCCCGGCGAAGGCCGGTACGAAGTACACGCCGCCAGCGTCGGGCACCGAGCGAGCCAGGGCCTCGGTCTCCCATGCCCCCCTCAGAATCCCCAGCCCATCGCGCAGCCACTGAAGGGCAGCCCCAGCGGTGAACACGCTCCCCTCTAGGGCGTACTCCCCGGCGCCCTCTCCCATAGACCAGGCCACAGTGCTGAGCAGACCGTGGCGGGAAGGGGTGGGGTGCTGACCGGTGTACATCAGAAGAAAGCAGCCCGTGCCGTAGGTGTTCTTGACCATCCCTGGCTCGAAGCAAGCCTGGCCAAACAGGGCGGCGTGCTGGTCGCCCGCCACTCCAGTGATGGGAATAGACGCCCCCAGAAGCTCGGGGTTGGCCTCGCCGAAGAAGCCGCTGGAGGGCCGCACCTGGGGCAGGACCGCCCTGGGAATGTCCAGGGCCGAAAGGAGCTCTTCGTCCCAGGCCAGGGTGTGAATGTTGAACAGCATGGTACGGGAGGCGTTGGTGCAGTCCGTGGCGTGGACACGACCCCCAGACAGG
>DAOUBE010000305.1:0-11206 GCA_034432835.1 Dehalococcoidia bacterium
CCATAAGCAGGATGACAGCTACAGTCAGCACTATTGCACATGCCCGTCTCATTGGCTCCGCTCCTCTTGTGGGTTAGGGGCACCACGTGTGAAACTAGCACAGGTCCAATTCAAAAGACTCTAACCCAGGCTCACTATTAGTGGCCATTACACACTGGGGCCTGTTCAGTGTCAATTGTTTCACGACTCAAGCACGCCCAGGAGTATTACGCGCCGGGCCTGCAGTGCTTGCAATTTTTACGGTGCCTACCAGGTGATATTGACACATACCAACAGACCATGTAGCGTAGGATTACTTATTGTAGTGAGCCATGGCGTAACCCAGGAGATTCCCTATCATGAACCCTCACCGAGGCAGTCCCAAACAGAAGCCCGGCGAGCTTACGGAGCAGCGCCCTATTAAACTCATCCTGGCCTCCCAGGATGTGCTGCGGTTGGAGATGGCCGTTAGAGCCTGGAGCGCCGAGGACGGGTTCGCCGTTAAAGCCACTGTAACCACCCCCGAGGAATTCCTTCAGCTATACAGGAAAGGCGGCTTCGATGTGGCCATAGTGGCCGTGAATCTCTGGTGGGAGGTATTTCCTCGCTTCCACGCCGAGTCCCACTCCTTCCCTGGCAAGGAGCGGATACCCATTGTTGTGTCCGGGGACCATCCCGAACAGGAAGGGCAGCGGGTCCTCAGCACTACCGCCGACGCCTACGTTGGCGCCCCAGACCACTTCAGCGACGTGGTGGAGGTGGTTCGCTGTGTGGCTAGGGGCTTCAAGGTGTTCCCTAGGGAGATCGCCGCTTCCACCCCCCTCCCCCTGGATGCCGCCTGGTCACGATTCCAGCAGGCCTTCGGCCCCAAGCTCAGTAACCGCGAGCTGGAGGTGGCCAAGCTGGTGGCCATAGGTAGGTTTGACGGTGAGATCGCCGACCACCTGGGGCTGAGTATCCGCACAGTCCAGGGCGTGGTGTACCGCGTGCTGGACAAGCTGGGCCTAGAGTCCCGCCTTCAGCTAGCAGTGCTGGTGTGGTCTGGCAACCTGGACTTCTTTAGCCGACGCCCCACACCCGTCGGCCCGCCAGCCACATAACCCCTAGCCACCACCTGCAGACGCCGCCCGCAGCTCCGTTTTGCCCCACTACCCCCCTGTCGGGGCGTTGCTTGCAGACAGGCCAGGTGGTACTCTTAGACACAGGTGTCTGCCTTGCGCTATTCTTCCTTTGCCACAGCCTGGGCTGGCACCTGTATATCTTGTTCGGAACCCACCTCTGGTTGGGAAGGCCTCGCTGTTCTCGGGTGGGGTTCTGGTATGGGTGGGATGCCCCAGTGCCGGAACTCCAAACTTTCTTCACATTCTTGTGTACACTGTCAAGTCTAGTAGCAGAGGTAGAAGCCCTTGTGGAAACCGATGAGGTCCATGCTTCAGTTCATTGCTATTTGTATAGACCTGACTAACGAGTTCCTGGACAAGAACGGCCCGCAGCTAGCCGCAGCCATAGCCTTTTTTGGACTCTTCTCTCTTTTCCCCCTCTTCCTGGCCCTCATGTCCTTCCTGGGGTTCTTTCTCCATACCGAGGGTGCCGCCAGCCGACTGGCCGAGGCTATTAAAATCCTGGTGCCCGTCTCCCAGGACTCCCTCAGCGACACTCTGAAAGTGGTGGTGAGCACGCGGCACATCACCGGAGCCCTGGGCGTCGCCGGCCTGCTATGGGCCTCCACCACCGTCTTCGGGGCCATCCGGAAGGGCATCAACGCCCTGTGGGGTATCAAGAGGCCAAGGCCCTTCTTCCACGAGCGGTTCCTTGACGCGGCCTTCACCGCCGGGGCGGGCCTGCTCATGATGGCCCCCATGGCCCTGACAGCCGGGACGGGGTTCTTCGGCGACGCCTGGGCCACCACATCCAGCCAACCATCCACCTCAGGAAACCTGGGCATCGGCAGGCTGGCCACCTACCTTTCGCCGGCTATCAGCCTAGTGGCCTTCATGTTCCTCTACCGCTACCTGCCCAACACCAAGGTGACCTTTCGTGACGTGTGGCCCGGGGCCCTGCTGGCCACCTTCGCCTTCGAGGCGACCAAGGCCGGCTTTCTGTGGTACGCCGGACACTTCCCCATCTACAACGCCCTGTACGGCCCCGTGGGCGCCCTGGCGGTGCTTCTCACCTGGGCCTACGTATCAGCCCTCGTCCTCCTCTATGGGGCCATGGTTACTTCAAGATACTCCAGGCACCTCTCCCGCAAGGCCGAGGAGAAGGGCCTGCAACTGCTGGCCAGCTTCAAGAAGATGATGGTCGTCGAATCTAAAGAGTAAAATGGGAGTAGGGTCATGGGTAGGGCATTCTGGCTGTTCATCCTTTCCATACTTCTGGTGGCGCTCGTCTCCAGTGCGTGCGTGGTCCAGCGGGCAACGTCGGGCGATAGCTCAACCTCCACCCCGGAGGCGACGCCCACCGCTACCCATCCCCCTCAGGTAACCCCGTCGCCTACGGCCACCGCTACCCCTACGCCCACACCCAGCCCGACCCCCACCACAGCCCCCACCAATGGCGGTGCCACGCTGCCCGACATCGCTACCATAGTGGAGAGGGTCAGGCCTGCCGTGGTTTCGGTGGTAGCCACCACCTGCACCGTGGACATCTTCGGGTTCCAGAGGTGTAGCACCGGCAGCGGCACGGGCGTTATATTCGATGCCCAGGGCCATATCCTGACCAACAACCACGTGGTCGCTGGGAGCCGGGGCGTTGTCGTCACCCTGGACGATGGCCGCCAGTTCCCCGCCGACGTGGTGGGCCTGGATGAGCTCACCGACCTGGCGGTGCTGAAGATAGATGCGCCCAACCTCCCCGTCGCAACCATAGGCGACTCCCGCAACATGCGTGTGGGCGACTGGGTGGTGGCCATCGGCAACGCCCTGGCCCTGGAGGGTGGCCCCTCGGTCACCGTGGGCGTCGTCAGCGCCCTGGGCCGTGCCCTGGAGGTCAGGGTGGACCTCAAGCTCTACGACCTCATTCAGACCGACGCCCTCATCAATCCCGGCAACAGCGGTGGGCCCCTCATCAACCTCAAGGGCGAGGTCATAGGCATCAACACGGCCATCCTCCGCGGCCAGCAGGTGGAGGGCATCGGCTTCTCCATACCCTCGGACACCTTCTTGCCCGTCTCCCAGCAGCTTATCGAGAACGGCCGGGTCCGGTGGGCCTACATGGGTGTTCAGGTGGAGCCTATAGACGCCGCCACCGCCGTGGAGATGGGGTTGCCCGTCAGTCGCGGCACCCTGGTGAGTTTTGTGGACCCCTCTGGCCCCGCCGCCAGGGGCGGTATCCGGGAGAACGACGTCATCCTTGCCCTGGACAGCACCGTAATCTCCGATGATAGGCAATTCGTGAAGGTGCTGCGCTTTTCCTACAAGCCAGGAGACACGGTGAACGTCAGAGTGTACAGGAACCGCCAGGAGGTTGAACTGAGCGTCACCCTTACAGAAAGGCCGGGCTAACCCGTGGCCCTGGTGGTCCACCACCTACAGGCCCCTTCTCTGGCCTGGGCCCCCCTCCTGTGGCCACCGCCACGGCCTAAACCCTAGGTCAGACACGTACCCCCTGCCACGCCAGCGACACACACCAGGCCCCATCCTGGATGCCCTAAGCACGGCAAAGGACCATATCCGCTGGCGCAACAGGAGGAGCCCCGCGAGCATCCCCAGGGGTGCAGGGGACCCTGTCCCCTGCTAGAGGGTCTTAGGGGAAACCTCAAGAAGGCCCCGAGGGCGGGTGGGTGGGTCAAACACCATCCATATGCTGTCCGTAAGAGGGTCCAGGGTGGGCCCTGCTGGGTGGGACCAACCAGAATTCATCTTGGGTAGCCGTAGGGGGGCAGTTAAAGCCCTGGGTCCTGAGAGGAACGGGACCCCTCCGCCAGGCCCCCCTACACCCGCTTAACCGCCAGCGTCAGCGGCTGGCCCTCTAGCTTCTGCTGGGTCTGGTGCGACCCCTCCTCCGGTGCCCCCTCCACCAGGGCATCCGCCAGGGTCTCCTGGCACACGTATTCGGCGAACTGCTCCATGGCCTCCCGCACCTGGGGGGAGCCCTGGTAAAACACCTTGATATGGTCCGTCAGCTCAAACCCGGCGTCCCGCCTCAGGTTCTGGATACGGTGCACCAGCTCCCGTGCCAGCCCCTCCATGGCCAGTTGGGGGGTAATGCTGGTATCCATGGCCACCAGGTAGCCCCCCTCCTCCATAATCGCCAGGCCAGCCGACTCCCTTAGCTCCCCGTCCTGAAGCACGGGCACCAGTTCCTTCACGTTCAGCTCATCCAGCACCTGGAGGCGGGTCATAGCCAGGGCCGCCTCCTCCGAGGGCGAGCGCAGCCGGACCATGGCCCGGGGCAGGGGCTGGCGCACCTTGATACCTGCCTTGGCCCTGGCCGCCCGGCCCAGGCTGGACAGCCTCATAGCCAGGCGGGTCGCCTCCATCAGCCTCTCGTCAATGAGAGAGGGGTCCGACTCCGGGAACGGCGCCAGGTGCACGCTCTCCGGTGCCCCCTCATCCACCCGGGCCACCAAATTGCGGTAAATCTCCTCCGCCACGAAGGGCATGAACGGGGCCAGGAGCTTACTCAGGGTCACCAGACAGGTGTACAGGGTGGTATAGGCCTGGACCTTATCCTGGTCGCTCTCACTCTTCCAGAAGCGGCGGCGGCTCCGGCGCACGTACCAGTTGGACAGCAGGTCCACAAAGGTCTCTATCCTCCGCCCTGCGTCCGTAGGGTTGTAAACCGCCAAGTCCTGGTCCACCTCAGAAACCAGCAGGTTCAGCTCCGACAGTATCCACCGGTCCAGCTCCGCCGCGGGCCTCTCCCTGGATGCCTGGGCGGGGCCCCATCCGTCGATGTTGGCGTACATGACGAAGAAAGAGTAGGTGTTCCACAGGGTGAGCAGGAAGCGCCTCACCACCTCCCCCACCAGCCTGTCGGAGAAGCGCCGCGCATCCCCCGGCGCCGAGGCCGTGAGTAGGTACCAGCGCAGGGCATCGGCCCCTTGGGCGTCCAGGACAGTCCAGGGGTCCACCACGTTGCCCCGACTCTTGCTCATCTTCTGGCCTTCCTCGTCCAGGATGTGGCCAAGGCAGATGACGTTGCGGTAGGAAGGCGCCCGTATCTTCCCACCCGTGGCGTGCTCCAGCAGGGTGGCGATGGCGTGGAGGCTGTAGAACCAGCCCCTGGTCTGGTCCACCGCCTCGCAGATGTAGTCCGCTGGGTACCGGCCATCCTGAGGCAGGGAGGCATTCTCGAAGGGATAGTGCCATTGGGCCAGGGGCATGGAGCCAGAGTCGTACCAGACGTCCATCACCTCTGGGATACGCCTCATGGTACCCCGACACTGAGGGCACTGGAGCAGCACCTCGTCCACGTAGGGGCGGTGCAGGTCCAGGGAGTCCACCAAGGCCCTGTGATGGGGCAAAGCCATGGCCTTCAGCTCGGCCACGCTGCCCACGCAGTGGTAGTGGCCGCAGGCCTGGCAGCGCCAGAAGGGGATGGGCGTCCCCCAGTAGCGCTCCCGGGATATGGCCCAGTCCACGTTGTTGCGCAGCCACTCCCCAAAGCGCCCCTCCTTGATGTACTCCGGGTACCAGTTGATCTCCTGGTTGGCGCTCACCAGCCTGTCCTTGACCGCCGTGGTGCGGATGTACCAGGAGCTCTTGGCGTAGTACAACAAAGGAGTGCCGCAGCGCCAACAGAAGGGGTAGGTGTGGTAGTAAGTCTCCCGCCGGTAAAGCAAGCCCCTGGCCTTCAGGTCGGCGATGATGTCATTGTCCGCCTCCTTGACGAACTTCCCGGCGAAGGGATATGTGCCAACGATCAGGCCCTGGGGGTCCACCTGCTGGATGAAAGCCAGGCCGTGTTGGCGGCCCGCGCTCAGGTCCTCGTCGCCAAAGGCCGGAGCGATGTGGACGATGCCGGTGCCGTCCTCCAGCGATACGAAGTCGGTGGATATCACCCGAGGCCGGAGTCTGGTAGCTGCGCCCAGCTCTCCACCTTGGATCTGCCTCACCTCCACCCCGTACCGCTCCGGGTCGTACAGTGGCTGGTACTTCAGCCCCACTAAATCACCACCCCTGAACCGCGCCAGGGTATGGTACGGGTGTTGGAGCACCTTCTCCAGCAGCTCGGTGGCCAGCACCAGCCGCTGCCTCTCGCCCTCCTGCTCCAGCTCCACCAGCGAGTACTCGGCATCGGCGGCCACGGCCAGAGCGGTGTTCCCGGGCAGCGTCCAGGGCGTGGTGGTCCAGGCCAGCAGGTAGGTAGGCACGGGAGAATCCGTCCCCCCGGGGAACAAAAAGTCAAAGGCCCTGGGCTTCCTGTCGCCCTCCCAGCCAGGCTCCACCCGGAACTTCACAAACACCGAAGGGTCCGGCGTATTCTCCTCGTATCCCTGGGCCACCTCATGGGAGCTGAGGCTGGTCACACACCGAGGGCAGTGGGGGGTGCCCTTCATGCCCTGGTATATAAGCCCCGCATCCCAAAGCTGCTTCAGAATCCACCACCCGGTCTCTATGTACGAGTTGTCCAGGGTCAGGTATGGGTCCTCCATATGCACCCAGTAGGCGATGCGCTCGGTCATCGCCTCCCACTCCTTCACATAGCGGAAGACGCTCTCGCGGCACTTCTGATTGAACCGCTCTATGCCGTACTGCTCGATGTCCCGCTTGGAGCGCAGGCCCAGCTCCTTCTCCACCTCCAGCTCCACAGGCAGGCCGTGGGTGTCCCAGCCGGCCTTGCGCAGACACCAGTAGCCCTTCATGGTCTTGTAGCGCGGGATGACATCCTTGAAAACCCTGGCCAGCACGTGGTGGATGCCCGGCCTGCCGTTGGCCGTGGGCGGCCCTTCGAACAGGACAAACATCCTACCGGGGTCACGCTCCCTCTCGGTGCGGGCAAAGATCTCCCGCTCCCTCCAGAACTGGAGGACCTCCTTCTCCAGTTGGGGGAAGTTAACCCTACTGCTTACGGGCTTAAATACGGTCATGGCCTGACTTCTTCGATTTCCCACCTATTTTAAACGGCTACACAGACTATCGGAAGCCATGGGAAGTGTCAAGAACGGCGCCTCTGGGCCACCCGGCCAAAGGAGGCGGACGGCGTAGGGCTCGGCCCCTTACTCCACCCCACGCAACCAGGGGAGGAGGCGGCAGCCTCAGGGGGCAGGCAAACCCACAGCCACCAGCTAGAACTGGAACTCGGCCCCCACCTTGCGCTCCAGCGCCTTCTTATAGACGTGGAAGGCCGTGGAGATGTCCTGTATGGAAAGCCCTACGCTCTTGAACAGTGTGATCTCCCGGTCGTTCTCTCGCCCCTTCTTCTTCCCCACCACGATCTCTCCCAGCTCACCGTATATCTTGTCGGTAGATAGGGCTCCCTCCTGAATGGGTATCTGGAGGTCCCCCGCCTCGGCCAGGCAGGCCGGGGTGTGGTCGCAGACTATCTTGGACTTGACCACCGTCTTGGTGTCCAGCTCTCGCACCCCCGGGGCATGGGAGCCGATGGCGTTGATGTGGGTGCCCGGCTTGACCCAGTCCCCGTCTATGATGGGCTTGGTGGCCGTGGTGGCCAGAGCCAGTATCTCCGAGCCCTCCACCAGTTCTCGGACCCCCTTGGCCACCTCCACCGGGATGCCCAGCTTCTGGGACATCTCCCTGGCGAAGGCCCGCACCTTCTCCGGGGCATCGTTGGAGAAGCACAGGGCCGTTTCCAGCTTGTGGGCAGCGGCCATGCCCCAGAGCTGGGTACGGGCCTGCACCCCTGTCCCCAGCACCCCAGCCACCCGGGCGCCCTGGCGTGCCAGCAGCCGCGTGGCCAGCCCGGAGACGGCCCCCGTGCGCATGGCGGTGATGTAACCGCCGTCCATGACCGAGAGGGCCTTACCGGTATTGCTGTCCATGAGTATGATGGTGGCCAGGGTGCTGGGCAGGTTGTACTTGGAGGGGTTGTCCTTGTACACCGTAACCGCCTTGACTCCCAGGGCCCCCATCTGCTTCAAGTGGGCGGGCATGAAGGCGTACCAGCCGTTACGCTCCGGGTCGCTCACCGCCAGCCTCTGGGGCATCACAGCGGTACCCCGTACCAGCTCCCCAAAGGCTTGCTGCAGCAGGTCTATAACCTCCTCCATGGTAAGAAGCTGCTGTATCATCTCCCGGCTCAGCAGTAGGGCCATCTTGCTCCTTTCTCAGCGATGGTCAGCGTGCAGCGGCTAGAAATGGGGCGGGATGTCCGTCGGTGTTATGGTACCCTCCATGACCTGGCGCTCCCTCAGTATCTTTATGGACAGCGGCCGGCCCACCGTCTCCCCGGTGAGGATGTGGTGCAGGTCCGGCACCGAGGCCGTGGGCTTGCCGTTCAACTCCAGGATCACGTCGCCCTCCATGAGCCCGGCCCGCTGGGCAGGGCTTCCCCGGGCCACCCCGCCACCGCCACGGCGCTCTCCTGGCGCAGGCCCAGGGGGCCCCGCAACTGGGTCGGCAGGGGCACCGTGTAGGCCCCTATGCCCAGGTAGCCACGCACCACGCGGCCCTCCTTTATCAGGGCTGCCGACACCCACTTGGCCGTGTTCACCGGTATGGCGAAGCATATCCCCTGGGCGAACCGGACTATGGCCGTGTTGATGCCCACTAGGCGCGCCCGGGTATCCACCAGGGCACCGCCACTGCTCCCAGGATTGAGGGCCGCGTCGGTCTGGATGATGTTCTCCAGCATCCTCCCGCCCACGCCAGGCAGGGACCTCCCCAGGGCGCTGACCACCCCCGCCGTCACCGTGGCCTGAAGGCCCAGTGGGTTGCCTATGGCCACCACCACTTGCCCCACCTTCAGCTTGTCCGAGTCCCCCATCTCCACAAAGGGGAGGCGTGAGGCGTCTATGCGCACCACCGCCAGGTCCGTGAAGGTGTCCACCCCCACCACATCGGCGGGGTACGAGGCGCCGTCGGGCAGGAAGACCTGTATGTCCCCCGCCTGGTACACCACGTGGCTGTTGGTCAGTATATATCCGTCGGGGGCGATGATAACGCCGGAGCCGGCCCCTTCCTCAAGGTAAGGAGCCACGCGGACCCTGCGGATCTTTATGCTCACCACCGCGGGGCCAACTTTCTCCGCCACCCTGACGATGGTCTGAGAATAAGCGTCCAGCATCTCGTCGTCGCTGGTCATTGCTCCTCTACTTTCAAGTACTGGTTGCTGCTCAGCCTGGCCTCCACCGCCTTCCTGGTAGGCACCGCCGCCGGCCCCACGCCCTCCACCTTCAGGCTGGCGGCCGCGCTGGCGAAGAGGGCCGCAGCAAAGGGGTCCCCCGTCTCGTGGTAGCGCACCAGGTAGGCCGCAGCGAACACGTCCCCAGCGCCGGTGGGGTCCACCTCTCGGGCGGGCCAGGACGGCACCCTATACCAGCGTTGCTCCACATGCAGCAGCGCTCCCTCCCGCCCTCTGGTCAATATAAACACCGGTAACAGCTTGAGCCAGCCTTCGGGTAGGTGCCTGGAAGGAAGGTCATCCTGGGAGAGGATAGCCACCTGGGCATACCCCAGGAAACCCTCATCCTTTAATGATATCCCACTCACCCTTTTGCTGCTATCCCAACGCCGCAGCCAGCCTTGCAAGCACAGGCCCAAGAGGGCGCCCTTGAAGACGGAGGCGATGACTGTATCCACCTCCTGAGCCACGGGCCCCAGGAGCACCATCGGACAGGACCGCCAGTCTGGTGGGATATCCTCCACGGTGATGGGGGAAGCCACCTCCTCCATGTACTGGACCCTACCCTGGGGCAGGTACTCGTTCCGCATGGTGGTGGTGTGCCTGGACGCCTTGTTGACCACCTCCACCCCGGCTAGCTGTTTGGACAGTTGCAGGTCAGGGTGGCTGGCGGTCACCAGGCCGGCCCTAAGCCCCAGCCGCTGGGCCGCTAGGGAGGCGTACACAGCGGTGCCGCCCAGACGGTAGCCTAGGGTCTGAAGGTCTCGCGTGACGTGCCCGACGACCAGGAACTGGGGTGGCATGGGCGATGTCCCGTCACTTCTTGGGCATCACCGTTACCTTGCGGATGTTCCCCGCCCCGGTGCTCTGGGTAGTGACCTGGGGATGGTTGGCCAGGGTCAGGTGGATGATGCGCCGCTCCGCCGCCGGCATGGGCTCCAGGGTAATGGCCCGGCCGCTGGTGGCCACCTTCTCGGCCACCTTCATGGCCAGCTCACGAAGGGCCTTCTCCCGGCGCTGCCTGTACAGCTCCACATCCAAGACCACTCGCACCGGACTGGTGGAGTTGCGGTTCACCAGCAGGTTGACCACGAACTGAAGGGCGCGGAGGGTCTCGCCCCTCCGACCAATAAGCAGGCCCGAATCCTCTCCTTGGATATCTATTATCGGCCCACCCGTCTGAGAGTCGTGGGCCGTGCGCAGGGTGGCCGTGGTGGACACGCCTGCTATCTTGAGAAGCTGGTTCACTACCTCCATGGCCCTGGTGGCCACGTTCTGGCTGACGGGTATCCTCCGTACCCGTACTCGGGCAGACTCAGCACCAATGCTCAGAAAGCCCACCTTACCCTTGCTAAGGACCTCAATTTCTACCTCTTCTCGTTTTGCGCCTAGTTCCTTCAGGGCCAGCTCTATGGCCTCTTCGACGGTTTTCCCGGATATTTCTCGGCTCTCTTCCTGAATCTCCATTGCTGCTCATCTCCGTATCCGGCTGTTCTGGGACAACCTGGCTGGGCTGGGTGGTAGGAGTAGCCCGAGAGAAGAGGGGCTGCCAGCCGGTAGTGAAGTATTGTATAGTTATGCCAATGACATTGGACGCTACCCAGTAGAGTGCCAGCCCACTGGGGAAGGAAAAGGCGAAGAAAGTCAGCATCAGGGGCATCATCCAGAGCAGCATGTTGTTTTGCGACTGCTGCCTGGGGTCTGCCGATGGTGGCGTGGTCAGCTTCTGCTGTATACACGTCGAGGCACCTACCAGGATGGGCAGGGCAGGCGTTGGGTCGGGGTTGGCCAGGTCCAGCCACAGGAAGTGGCTGCTCAAGGGTATGGCGTTATGGGCCATGGGCAGGAAGGAGTATATCTGCTGAGACAGACGTACCAGGGCATCGGGGGTGGTGGGCAACATCTGGACCAGGGCCTGGTACAACCCGAACCAGATTGGTATCTGGATAGCCATGGGGCCAAGGCATCCCAGGGGGCTCAC
>DAOUBE010000306.1:0-4104 GCA_034432835.1 Dehalococcoidia bacterium
GGCCACCTCCTTTCTGGTCTATTCTCACCCAGAAGTGTGGCCCCTTCTGCTTCTACTTTTCCACGCCTACTGTCTCATATCTATCTGAACTTTTTCAGGCCTTGACAAGGGTGGGTTTGGGCAACCACGGCGGCAGCTTTCAGGCCCGCTGCTGGAGCGTGGGCCCTGGACCTGACGGGTGCCAGGGGCAGCCGCGGAGGGCCAAGGCTGGTCAGTCCCTTCTACCAGTTGGTGAAGGCCCCGTCCTCCCGATGGAGCACGGGGGCATGGTCCGGCCGGTAGGGGTAGTTCTTCACCGCCGCCTCATCGAACTCGATGCCCAGGCCAGGACGCTTGGGTGCCAGCAAGTAGCCGTCCTGCCACTCTACCTGGACGGGGAACAGGTCGTTTAGATTGGTGCCAGGCTTGCGGGGCATCTCCAGCACCCCTACGTTGGTGCAAGCTAGGCACAGGTGGAGGCCCGCGGCGGCGCTTACCGGCCCCAGAGGGTTATGGGGGGCCAGGTTGATGTAGTGGGTCTCGCACCAGTGGGCGATCTTGATGGCCTCGGTGATGCCGCCCACGATACACAGGTCGATGCGAGCGTAGTCGATGAGCTCCTTTTCGATGACCTCGCGGAAGGGCCACTTGGTGGCCCACTGTTCGCCGGCGGCGATGGGGACGGCCACCTGCCGGGCCAGGTCCTCGTAGCTGCCCGGATTCTCGGAGCGCAGCGGGTCCTCGATGAAGAAGGGGCGGTACTTCTCCACCTCCCGGCACAGTCGGACGACGTGGGGCGGGTCCAGCCGGGTGTGCACGTCGAAGCACAGCTCCACGTCGGGGCCGACGGCGTCGCGCACCGCCTGGAACTGCTGGATGGCCAGGTTGACCGCCTTGGTGGGCTCCAGAACGTCGGGACCGGTGGTGGGCAGGCCCCAGCGCACGAACTTCCAGCCCTGGCTGGTGGTCTCTTTGGCGCTCTTCACCAGGGTCTCCACGTCGCCGTCCTGGTTGTGGGGGTAGCAGACCACCTTGTCGCGCACCAGGCCGCCCAGCAGGTCGTACACGGGGCGGCCTAGGGCCTTTCCCTTGATGTCCCACAGGGCGATGTCTATGGCGCTCATGGCGGAGCAGACCACCTTATCGGCGGGGAAGAAGTTGCCCCGGAGCATGAGCTGCCACAGGTGCTCACTGCGGAAGGGGTCCTGGCCGATGAGGAACTGCTCGAGCTGGCGCACGGCCCCCTCCACGGCCCGCTCCTGCCATGTCAGGCCGGACTCGCCGATGCCGTAGATGCCTTCATCGGTCTCCACCTTCACGAACAGGAAGGTGCGGTGGGCTCGGATGGGGAAGGGTTTAACGGCGGTGATACGCATTGACAGCCTCCTTGTGGTCTCGCCCCACCCTGGTAGGGTATGAGGCCGTTCTTTACGCCTGGCAGAAGATAGCGCAAAGAGAGGGGGAATGCAAGGGGAGAGGGGCCAACCTCCCCTGTGCCCCGCTTATCGGCTCTCGCCCAGCTCCCGGACGGCCCGGGGAGCTAGCTCCTCCCGGGCCACCTGCTGCTCCAGCCTGCGCCACAGGGCCTGGAGCCGGGGGCTGAGGTGAACGGGGTACTCCGTCGGGTCCTTGATAGCCTTGTGGCGGTCGTCCAGGCGGCGGAACTGGTCTTGGAACCGCTCCCGCACCTCGGTCAGGGAGGGCAGAGGCTTGGTCAACCTCCCCGCCCGCATGACCTGCTCCAACATGGGGACGCCGTCATCGGGGGACTCGTCCCGCAGGGCTATGATATCCTCCAGGAACTTGTCCCCCTCCAGCCGGCGGAACACCTGCTTTTCGTCGGGCAGGGTCACCTTGCCCGCGCTGAGCTTCAGCACGGGGCGCTGGTTGTAGCGCACCAGCTTGTAGGCCATGTCTGACCAAGGGGCGTCCCCTGAGACACCCATCTTGGTGCCCACTCCAAAGCCGTCTATGGGTGCCCCCTGCTCCAGCAGCTCCTGGATCTCGAACTCATCCAGGCCCCCGCTGGCGACGATGCGGACGTAGTGCAGGCCGGCCTGGTCCAGCACCTGGCGTACCTGCTTGCTCAGGGCCAGGAGGTCGCCGCTGTCCAGCCGCACGCCCTGGAGGCGCTGCCCCCGGGCCGCCATCTCCTTGGCTACCTCCACGGCCTTTCGCGCGCCCTCAAGGGTGTCGTAGGTGTCTATAAGAAAGACAGAGCGGTCAGGGAAGCTGCGGGCATAGGCGCGGAAGGCGTCTACCTCGTGCTCGAAGCTGGTGACGTAGGAGTGGGCCATGGTGCCCGATATGGGTATGCCGTAGAGCTTGCCCGCCAGCACGTTGCTGGTGGACTGGAACCCGGCGATGTAGCTGGCCCGGGCCACCTTCATGCCCGCGTCTATGCCCTGGGTGCGGCGAAGGGAGAAGTCCACCATGGCCTTGCCGTTGCCGGCCCAGACACAACGGGAGGCCTTGGTGGCGATGAGGGTCTGGAGGTTTACCTGGTTGATGATGAAGGTCTCCACTATCTGGGCCTGTATGATGGGCGCCGTCACCTCCAAGACCGGCTCGTCCTTGAAGAACAGGGTGCCCTCAGGCATGGCCCAGACATCGCCGGTGAAGCGCAGTTCGGAAAGATAGTCCAGAAAGTCGTCGGAAAAGATGCCGGTGGAGTGGAGGTAGTCTATGGACTCCTTGGTGCAGTGGAACTCCTCCAGGAAGCGCAGGACGTCCTCCAGCCCGGCGGCCACGAAGTAGGCCCGGTGTCGAGGGTACTTGCGGATGAACAGGCTGAAGGTGGCTGGGTCGTGCATTCCCTCCTGGAAGTAGCTCTGGGCCATGGTGAGCTCGTACAGGTCGGTGAACAGGGACAGGTCCTGGGGTTCCCTCACGGCACCACCTCAAGGACAGATGTGGAATGCTTCTGGGTCTCTTCGATACCTGTCATAAACGCCTTGGACGGAGGCTTTGCTGCCATTATGTTGGTGTAGAAAGAGGGTGTCAACGGCAAGGTACCCATGCCTCAGGGCGTGTCGGGGACAATACGCAGGATGCGGTCGTCGGAGGACTGGGGAGACCCCCGGCCGTCGCGGTTGCTGGTGGAGAAGTACAGGAATCCATCGGGGCCCTGGACCACGTCCCGCAGGCGGCCGAACTCCCCATCGAACAGCTCCTCGCTCTCCTCCACCTGAGAGAAATCGGGTCCGGCCAACACCAGCCGGTGCAGGTGGCTGCCGCGGAGGGCGGCGTAGAACAGGCTGCCCTGCCATTCTGGCAGGAGGCGTCCGCCGGTGTAGAAGGTGGCCCCCGAGGGCGCCCAGGTGCTGCTGCCGCTCTCGATGATAGGGTCGCGGAACTGGGGAGCGCCGCCCTGCCCCGAAAGGGTGGGCCAGCCGTAGTTGTTGCCTGGCTCTATGATGTTCACCTCGTCGTGGGCCGAGGGGCCGTGCTCCGTGGCGTAGAGCTTCCCCGTCACAGGGTGCCAGGCCAGGCCCTGGGGGTTCCGGTG
Organism: Dehalococcoidia bacterium; assembly: GCA_034432835.1. Taxonomy (GTDB): domain Bacteria; phylum Chloroflexota; class Dehalococcoidia; order Lucifugimonadales; family DAOUBE01; genus DAOUBE01. The sequence continues at coordinate 3,488 of DAOUBE010000306.1, forward strand.
GCCGTAGCTGTACACTGGCGAGCCAGGGAGGGGGTTGTCCGGCGGTATGGAGCCGTCGGGGTTGAGGCGCAGGATCTTGCCGGCCAGGGAGTCTAGAGACGGGGCCAGGCTGCGGTCGGCGGCGTCGCCGGTGGTTACGTACAGCTTGCCGTCGGGGCCAAACTTGACCCTGCCGCCGTTGTGGATGCCCGACGCGGGGATGCGGTCCAGCAGCACCGTCTCCTCGGTGCCCTTGCCGTCGCGCTCCACCAAGCGGGAGAGGCGGTTCCAGGCCTCGCCCTGGTTGTCCCTGTAGGTGTAGTAGAGATAGACGAAGCCGTTGGTGGCGAACTGGGGGTCCAGGGCCAGACCCAGTAGACCGCCCTCGCCCAGCCGTGCCGCAGGGAGGATGGCCCACGGCTCCGGAAGGAGTTGCCCGTTCTGGATGACCCTCACCGCCCCTGTCCGTTCGGTGAAGAAGAGCCGGCCGTCGGGGGCAAAGGTGAGGGCCCAGGGGACCTGGAGGCCCGAGGCTACCACCTCCACTCGCACTCGCACTACAGGGCTTGCAGTTGGCGTCGGGGTGGCCGTGGGCGACGGCGAAGGGTTAGAGGGTGTGGTAGGCAAGGGGATGGTGG
>DAOUBE010000307.1:0-2392 GCA_034432835.1 Dehalococcoidia bacterium
GACGGGGTGACTGGGGACTACATGGGCGACTTCGCCTCGGTTGGCATATCCCCCGTGGACCTGATCTTCGGCCCAGATGGAAACCTGTACGTGTCTGGAGACGAGTATGTCAAACGGTACGACGGCACCACAGGGCAGTTCATAGATAACTTTACATACGGCGGAGCGCTGGTGAACGCCACCGGGCTGGCCTTTGGGCCCGACGGAAACCTGTACGTGGCCAGCAGCGGCACCAACGTGGTGAAGAAGTTCGATGGGGTGGTGGGCTACTTCTTGGGGAACTTCACCAGTGGCGGGAACATGGACAATCCGATGGACATAATGTTCCTGTACACAGGCCCTGCGCCCCAGAACACCGGCCCGTCCTCCTGCTTGCCTCCCCCGCCGGCTGGCTTCGTGTGCTACTTCGTTCCCCTGGGCATGAGCCCTGAAGTCATCGTTGGTGACCATGAGGGTGGAGACGTTCCCCAGCTCTGGTACCCGGACGGCAAGTACTTAGATGTGGAGTCGGACAATCCTGACCCACCTGAGAAGAGGGTGGAGTTCATTGTGGGCAGTGACGTCATAGACTTCCCCGAGACCATTGACACCATCAGGGTGAGGTTCACGGGTATGGGCACTAACGCTGGCGGCTTTCCCAACCAGGTGGCGCTGGAGTTCTACGTGGACTACGGCCTGGGTTTCCCCGCCCAGCCTGACTCTACCTACCAGTTCACCCGGGCGCGCAACCTGGAGACCCACGAGTTCAACCTTGGCCAGGCCGCCGTGGACTACCTCAACTCTTTGCCTCCCGAGGAGCGGAGACTGCGAATGACGGTGGTGGGGACCAATACCCCCGAGTTCCACCTCCTCACCGACCAGATAGTCTTCATGGTGAGCGGCAGTTGATGACTGGGATGAAGTGGCTAAAGGCCCTAAGGAGGTTGACCAGGGGGCAGCGAGGGTTGCTGCTTCCCACCACAACACTGGTCATGACCCTGGGCACGCTGCTCCTAGTGCCTCTTATGGTGCTGGTGGGGACTACCTTCACCTCTAACCGCGCCGCTCGGGAGCGGGAGCTGGCCCTCTACGCCGCCGAGGCGGGGGTTAACCGGGTGCTGGCGGACCTGGTAAGGGGCGCCGATGGTATCTCCACCATGTACACCCTGGAGGAGCCCCACGATCCCGGAGACCCGGACTACCTTACCTTTCCTCAGAACACGAATTACATAGTACCAACGGTGACGGTGAACGGTTTTGATGCGTCCGTCACCATAGAGGACCCGGGGGTGACGCCGGACAGCCAGCAGCGTTACATAGACCCGGGCCTTCTCCACCCAGACATGGTCACCATACCGCCTGGTACGGGCTACCTGGTTCGCCTGTACCACGTGAAGCAGGGCAGGCTCCAGGTCAACTGGGCCTACTCGCCGGCGGGGACCGCCAAGATAGGCATCTGGCAGGGGACACCAGTAAACCCGGCCACGCAGCAGCCCTTCACCCCGGGCCGGATTTCCCAGTACCCCGTGGAGACACCCCTGACCGAGGCTACTAGCTCGGCCAGCGATGCTTACGTAACCACGCCGCCCCTGCTGGTCTCACCGGGTATCTACACCATCGTGTTCTTCAACCCGGCGGACCCTGGCGCTTCCACTAAGACCTCCGCCCCCTTTGCCCCCACAGGGAACTCCTCCGACACCTGGATATGGGGCAAGGTGTACCGGGACTACCGTATCACCGCCGTGGCAGGCAACTTCACCCTCTGGTACGTGGTGAGGCAGGTGCCCGGTTACATGGAGCCGCCGGTGGGGGACTGGTCTGCCACCAACGTGAGCTTCACAACCAACGAGGTCCTGGTCCATAGCCGCAGCCTGGTGGAGTCGCCCTAGGCGAGGGTTTGGGTAGCGAGCGTCGCGGCCAGGGCCTTGTACCCTATATTCGTGGCTCAATGGCTGTGGAAATCGTACTTGTAGGCCCACAGTGCATTAGAAAGATAACAAGCGGCCACACCATGCTCGCCGGGCAACCGCCCGTCCCCAGGCCCACCTCTGGATGCCTGCAACGGCGCGTCAGGACAGATATAATGTTCACGGCCTCTGTCCCCATGGCCATTACCTCAGAAAAGGAAGGTGCGTGTCATGGCAAAGCGAAGGGTGCTCATCACAGGCGCCTCCGGCTACATCGCCTCCCAGCTCCTGCCATCCTTCCGGGAGAAGTACGACCTGGTCCTGCTGGACGTGACCGACCGCGACCGCCGGGGTGAGAAGGTGCGCGGTGTACAGGTGGTGGACCTAATAGACCCCGACCGGAGCAAGTATCTCCACTACTTCCAGGGTGTGGACTCGGTAGTGCACCTGGCCTACAAGCACAGGGCCGGGGAGCCCATAGACCAGTACTTTGACGAAAAGCAGAA
>DAOUBE010000308.1:0-3664 GCA_034432835.1 Dehalococcoidia bacterium
ACTGCTCATGGGCTACCCCCTCCAGGACCAGAGTGGGCACTCCCAGCGCGGAAGAGGTCAAGCTTTTAGAGGCCAGCTTGATGCGCATTATTCCGCTGTCGGAGACGTACTGACCGATGGCCTCCTTCGGGACCATGGCTTCCAAGGCCTGGCTGAACATTGTGCGGTAGGCGGTTGTCATGACCACCGTTACGGTGCTGGCCCCCCACCCACGATAACCGTGCTGGAAGGAGGTGGCGGTGCAGGGGTTGGGGTAAGAGTGGGTATGACGATGGGCCGCGGCAGCGACCCTGAGAGAGGCTGGACCTTATAGGAGCCAGAGCCCATCGCGGGCTGGGTGAGGGAGACACTGCTCAGGTCGTCCAGGTCCTCCCAGGTGCCGTCTTCCCAGCGGTATATGGATACCTCATGCTCTGGCTAACATAAGGGTAGCCGTCACAGGGCACCAGGACAGCTAGGCGGCTGACCTCCAGTCTTTGCTGGGGCAGCTCTAGCTGGAAGGTTAGACCTTCCTGGTCTAACATGAAGCTACCGGGCCCATAGGGACTGCCCGACGCCAGGGAGGTGGGGCTGGCATCCACGAGACGGGCGGTAACCAGACCCCCAGGGACGGTGAAGGCCCCCTTCAGCACAGGGGAGATTCCCTGGACGAACAGGGTGAGGGAGTGCCCCAGGGCAGGCCTCTGGTTGACTTTGATACCATCGGGGGTACCTTCGCTCCAGCCCAGGACCAGGAAAGCCGGCCCAGACTGGGCATAAGCAACGTACTCCTCGGCCACGGTTAGCAACGTGTCCTGGATTCTCTGTCTCTGCCGCCAGTCCTGCGCGGTGCCCGGCGGCTGGCTGAGATACGGGAGGACCTGCTGCATGCTGTAGTAAAGGGCCCCGGAAGAGGTATTGGACAGTTGCTCGTCCACCTGGGCCCGATCCCCGGGCCCCAGCCTCCCCAGGGACACGCTCAGGTTCCCGCCCACCAGCCACACCTCCTCCAGGGTCTGCCCCGTGTGGTTGGTAACCGTCCCCTTGAGCCGGTCCCCCTCGATGTGCAGGTCCTGGGCCAGGCCAGTCCCCATGGGCTGCATGGAGCTGGTCCAGACGCTCTGCATAGTCCACAGGCCCATGTTGAGAAGCTCAGCCTCGCTCCCGTCCTTGTTGTGGCGTATCTTCATCCCGGGATCATTGCCCCGGGAGGAGTAATAAGGCCCCGGGCCTCCAAAGGAGGCAGAAAACAGGTCGGTGGAGGAGGCCAGCAAGGCGCTGCCGGGCACCTCCACGTGGTAGTCTCCTTCGCTGGGGGCGAACACCCCCACCATTTGCCGCACGCGGGCCCACTGGGTCCCTGGCATCCACTGGATGATGTTGACGGAGTTCACCTGCAGGTCGTCCCCTTTGGACTGGGCCGCCAGGAAGTAGGTGGAGCTGGAGAAGAGTAGCACCAGGGCAGGGATGGTGGCCCAGGCCCACCCGGCCCGCCGCAGCCGGCGTAGCACGATGTAGTTGACTGGCCCCACCAGTAGAATGTATCCGGCGATGAGGCCGATCAACAGGCCGGTGGAAGGCAGCTCCAGGGCGGGCAGGTTGGACACCACGTTCTGGATCCTGTAAACCCACTGGTTGGAGTTGAGCGGCCCACCGAAAGGGGCGACCCGGTAGGGGGGGTTGTACCGCTGTAGGTACAACATAGCCCGGCAATGACTGGACCAGGAGCTCTTTCCAGAGCTGGGGCAGCCCAAACCAGCCGGCCAGGGGCTGGACCGAAGGATCGAAGGCCAGGAAGAGGACCCTCCCCTCGCCAAAGGATTGCATCACCGCCAAGGGGACATCGCCCTCCTGGGCTAGGACGCGGCCCTGCTTGACCTGACACTTCACCGCCGGCAGGGAAGAGCCGGCTGGTAGGGGCTCGCCGCCCAGGGTCTCAAGGGAGGGAGCGCCGTTCAGGCTAACAACCTCTGTCAAGGCTACGGGTGTCAGGGCCTCGGGCAGACCCTTGAGGTTGGCTTCGGCGCTGGCCCCTCCAGGCAGCACTAGCAATCCTCCACCAGCCACCCAGGCTTCCAGGGCCTCCATGGCGGGGATGGACTGGGCGGGGGTATCGCCCAGAGTGATGACGTCAAAGGCGTCCAGCACCTCGGCCCGCTGGGGGAAGCGCTGGAGAGGGATGGGGGCCACCTCGATGTCGCGGCCCTGGGCAGAGAAGAGGTCCACCGTGGTCAGCAGGTTCCAACCGCCCGCCCGGTCGCCCACCACCCCCACAAAGAGTTGGGAGTCGTCAGTCCGGGTCACCCGAGCCTCGACGCTAGTCACCGTCTTACCCTTGGAGACCAGCTCAACCTCTGTGCGGAAGGGCGGGTCAAAGACGTAAAGGGTGAACTCCTTGTGGCCGCCCCTGGGCAGGACTACGTCGGTTACATACAGGCTGGAAAACCAGGAGCCGGGGCCGGCGGCCCCGCCAGAGCCCATCACCCTGAGTTCCCCCTCAAAGTCCGAGCTCAGGTTCTTGAGCTCCACCACCACAGGCGCCCAGCGGCCCGCCTTCACCTTCCCATCGAACCCCACCTCCACCTGCATCTCTATGGGGGGAGGCTCCTGGGCCAGGGCAACGGGCCTGGCCCCTGCTGCCAGCAGGATGAGCCCGGCAGCCAGTACAAAGGCCGCGCTCACCAGGGGCAGGAAGCGGCCAACGTGGAGGCGGCCCTTCCTGACTGTCCTATCGTTGCTCATCCTCACCCAATCCCTTTTCTACTCCACAGTCCATTACCCTACCACATTTTTCAAAGATAGCAAAAGCCTACTGGGGTTCCTGCATCAGAGAAGGCGGCCCTCCCGGAGGAATCACGCCTCTTCGTGGGTTGTCCTAACATATTTAACGTTTCCGAGGCGGAAAGCGTTCCATAAAGGGGGTGCAAGGCGGGGGAACGGCCCAGGTTTTCGGGGATACAGACGATGGCCATACCCTTGGAGCAGGCGCCCAGCGTATCGGTAACGGGCACTCCCCCAGACGGCGTGGATACGTGCCTTCAGCGCAGACGGTATAGACGGAGCCATCGGCGACGTACTGGTAGGCGAAGAAGGCAATGAGGTCCCTCGTAGGCGAAGACAAGGGTCCACTGCCTGCTCTCCCAGGGGTACTACGCGACGCACCGGAGTCCGGGACCGCTTACCCCTACGGGCTACGCCTCCAGGCTCTCCGAATCCAGAACAACCAGTCCCTTCCTGGCGGCCTGGACAATGGCCTCGGAGCGGCTATGGACGTCCAGCTTTCCGTAAATGCTGGTCAGGTGGGCCTGCACTGCCTTCACCGACAGCGAGAGGCGCTCAGCGATGTCGTTGTTGCTGAGGCCTTCGGCCAGGAGCTGCAGCAGCTCCTTCTCCCTGGGGGTCAGCGCCTCCACGGGGCCGGGTGACCCGCTGACGGCCGAGCTGAGGTAGCCCGACACGATCTTCTCCATGACCCGGGAGGAGAAGACGGTGCGGCCACGCACCACCATCCGGATGGCCTGCATGACCTCGCTGGGGGGCGTGTCCTTGATGATGTAGGCCTGGACTCCTGCTTCTAGCATGGCCCGGACGTAAGGCTCGTAGGTGTAGTTGGTGAGGACCACAATCTTCACCGAAGGGAACTGCTTCCGGACCTCGCGGGCCACGTTGATGCCGTTGATGCCGC
>DAOUBE010000309.1:0-7475 GCA_034432835.1 Dehalococcoidia bacterium
CAGTTCAAGGAGAACATGGACAGGACCCTGCGCATGCTCAGGGAGACCAAGCCCGCCCCAGGCCACGATAGGGTGGTGTACCCCGGCCTCCTGGAGCACGAGGAGGTGCAGGAGAGGATGGCCCACGGCATACCCCTGCACAAAGAGGTGGTCCAGTGGTTTGACGGTATCTGCGAGGAGCTGGCTATACCGAAGCTTCAGCGTCTCTAGGCAGGCGGTGGCTCTCAGGGGGTCCCACTGTTCTGCGTAGGCTTTTCAAGGTCGGCGCTGAGGAGCTCCGCCCATCGGCCCGACCTGGACGCCGCAAAGATGTACGTGGTGACGTAGCTTCGATAGGGGGACCAGCGCCGGGAGTACTCTAGAGCTTGGGCAGCGCTCAGTGGAGTGCCTCCGTTGACCAGCATACCCAGGCTGCGTTGTAGCGCCAGGTCACCGTGGGGAAAGCCGTCCCTGCGCCCCAGGGCGCGTATGAGGAGCCATTGGACGGTCCAGGGCCCAACTCCGCGGATAGAGGTCAGGGTGCGCATAACCTCGTCGTCGGGACGGGAGTGTAAGGACTCCAGGTCGAGGTCTCCCGAGGCTACCCTGGTGGCTATGTCCAGGATGTACTGGGCCTTGCGGGTGCTGAACTTGATGGCCCGGAGGCCGTCAAGCCCTGCCTCCATCAGGGCCTCTGGCCTAGGGAAGGCGTGGTAGGTCACACCCTCCAACTGCACTTGAGCACCGTAGGTCTGGATGAGGAGAGTCCGCAGTATGCGGGCCACATGGGAGCTGATCTGCTGCCCCAGGATGGCCAGCACCAGGGCCTCGTAAACCGAGCCGGTGTGGGGGATGTGCAGCCCCCGAAAGCCCCGCGCCAGGGGGGCCAAGGCCCCATCCTGCAGGGCCATCCGGTAGAAGGGGGTCAAGTCCTGTTCGGTACCCAGGAGCCAGGCGACCTGCCGTTGGGCCTCGGCCACCTCCTCCTGGCCGAGCCGTGGAGCCGTCAGAACCACACCCAGCCGGGGCTGGTCCACCGTACCTAAAGAGTACACCGTCGCCAGGGCCAGGGTGCCTCTGAGGTCTAGCAGGCGGCGGAAGACGCCCCCCTGGAAGCTATCCGCGCCGTACTGCCCCCGAAAGTAGGTGGCGTAGGCGGCGGTTAGCTCGAAGCTGTAAGGTGGCACGGGGTCTATGCTGAATTGGGCCCGCTCCATCACCTCTCCTGTTGTGAGTCTAACCATTGTAGCACGCCTGCTCTACCTGGCTTCCAGAGTGGTGGGTGACCGCAAAACCCCAGAGCACATAGCCCGCCACGAGTTGTACCAGGGACGTCCCAAGGGCATAATACCCCAATGGCTGGCTGGGGTTGGTCTCAGCCCTAGCTTCTGACATAGGGTCTCTGGGGGCGCGAAGAAGAGTATGGAACCCGTCGCCAACAAGCCCCTGGCGGGAGCCAGGACAGCCTGGCTGCGCAATCTGGTCAGGTCTCCCGCCCTGGGCTATGCCGACTTCCGGTACCTGTGGTCCTCGGCCTTCTTCAACTCTGTGGGGATGACAGGGGAGCAGGTCGTCCTGGGGTGGCTGGTCCTGGAGCGCACCGATTCGCCTTTCATGGTAGGGGCGACCATGGGGCTGCGCATGGTGCCCCTGTTCCTGCTAGGAATCCCCGCCGGGGCCATAGCCGACCGGGTTGACCGACATCTGCTCGTTCGAGGACTTAACCTGGGGAAGGCGGGTGTGATGGCCTGCCTTGGGCTGCTGGTGTTCTTCAACGTGGCTGCCCTGTGGCACATCCTGCTGCTCACCTTCGCTCTGGGCAGCCTGCGCGCTCTCCACCAGACGGCGCGTCAGAGCTTCGCCTACGACATCGTGGGGGCGTCGGGGGTGGTGAGCGCGCTGTCTTTGCTGGCCCTGGGCATGAGGGTGGGCGGGCTGGTAGGCTCCCTGGCGGCTGGCAGCCTGACGGCCCGCGCTGGACCAGGGGTGGCGTACCTGGTCCTGGCAGCGGGGTACCTGCTGGCCGCCCTGAGCCTCCTTCCCGTCCGCTCCAGGGGCCAGGCGGCGCCCGCAGAGAGGCATCCGGTGTGGCAGAACCTGAAGGAGTACTTCAGGGAAATGAGACATAACCGCAGCCTGCTGGGCCTGGTTGTTGTCACGGGGGCGGTGGAGGTCCTTGGGTTCTCTCACCAGACCCTGCTGCCCAGCCTGGCCAGGGACGTGCTCAAGGTGGGCCCCGAGGGCCTGGGGATCATGAACGCCATCCGCTCCGTGGGGGGTATCTTGGGTATTGTGTTCTTGTCGGCCCTGGGGGAGACCAGGCGCAAGGGGCCGATGCTTCTGGGGGTGATCAATCTGTTCGGGGTATCGCTGGTGCTGCTGGGCTTTGCTCCCAACTTCGCCCTGGCCCTGGTGGTCCTGACACTCATCAACGGACTGTCGGTGCTGTCGGATATCCTTTCCCAGAGCCTGATGCAGCTAGCGGTGGCCAACGAGCTGCGAGGCCGAGCCATGGGGTCGTGGGTGCTGGCCATCGGCATGGGGCCTATGGGCCACCTTCAGGTGGGCGCCCTGGCGGGAGCCCTGAGCGTGGCCTTCGCCCTGACGTTCAACGGGGCGGGCTTGCTGGCTCTGGGCCTGGCAGCGGCGGCCCTGTTCCCAAGGCTGAGGAGGCTGTGAGGGGGCGGGTGCCTTCCCGGGGCAGCCTTGCCCCAGGAAGGGCATGCCCTTCACCAAGGCTCGCCCTGGACCCCTCCCTTGGACACTCAAGAGGGGGTGTGTTTGGTCCCACCTACCCGGCAGGGCACGCCCTGCACCCACTCTTCACTATCCCTGGTCACATCCCCTTAGTGACCACCTCAGGGATGTGTGGGTCAAGGGCGAGCCCTTGGGATTCTCCCCTAGGACCCCTGGCGGAGAGGCATCCCCCTCTGCACTCCCCCTGTTCTAGGCCAGCCTTGACCTAGGGCCACCATCCTGCAGCCTTACATCTGGCCACCCAAGAAGGATTGTGTTAGACCCACCCACCCGCCCTCGGGGCCTTCTATGGGAGTTCCCACTAGAAGGTGCTGGCAGGGGACTCCGTCCCCTGCACCCGGGTGCTGGCGAAGGGCACAGGTGCTGTACTAGGGGGTGCGGTGCTTCCAGCGGGTGCCCTGGGGGGTGTCCTCCAGGACCACACCCAGCTCGGCTAGGCGGTCGCGGATGCGGTCGGCCAAAGTGAACTGTTTGATAGCCCGTAGCTGGTTACGGGTCTCCACCAACAGGTCGATGAAGGGCTGGGCGGCCAGGGCCTCCTCGGTGGCGGGAGGGCGAAAGGTAAGGCCCAGGATTCGGCCTCCCAGTTCCCTCAGCGCCTCCTGGGCCCGGGCCACTGGCTTGCCCTGCTCCCGAGCGCGGTTAATCTCCCGCACCAGGTCAAAGAGGGCTGCCAGGGCCTCGGGCGTGTTCAGGTCGTCGTCCATGGCCTGAAGGAACCGCTCACGGAAGGGGGCAGGGTCCAGGGCCGGGCCGGAGCCGTCGCGGGCCTCCAGGGCCCCGCGCAGGCGCTCGGCGGCGCGCTCCATGGCGTTGAGGCCATCGTCGCTGTACATGAAGGGGCCGCGGTAGTGAGAGCTGAGGAAATACAGGCGCAGGGCGTCGGGGGTATGGCGCTGGAGGGCGTCCTTGATGGTGATCAGGTTGCCCAAGGACTTGCTCATCTTGGACTCGCCCAGGTGCAGAAGGCCGTTGTGCACCCAGAACCGGGCGAAGGGCACCTTGCCTGTATAGCTCTCGCTCTGGGCGATCTCGTTCTCGTGGTGGGGGAAGACCAGGTCCTGGCCTCCGCCGTGGATGTCCAGCTGCTCCCCCAGGTAGGTGATGGCCATGCTGGTGCACTCGATGTGCCAGCCGGGCCTGCCGGGGCCCCAGGGACTGTCCCAGGAGGGCTCGCCGGGCTTGGCGGCCTTCCACAGGGCAAAGTCCAGGGGGTCTTCCTTCTGGACACCCGGCTCGACCCGGGCCCCTGCCATCATACCCTCCAGGCTGCGGTGGCTGAGCTTGCCGTAGTCCTCGTCCGACCTCACTCGGAAGTAAACGTCGCCGCCAGCCACGTAGGCGTGGCCCTTCTCGATGAGGCGGGAGATGACCTCCACCATGCGGGGCACTTCCTGGGTGGCCTTGGGGTACACGTGGGCCCGGAGCACGTTCAGGGCATCCATGTTAGAGAAAAAGTCGTCGATAAAGCGCTGGGTCAGCTCGCTGGTTGTGGTACCCTCTTGCGCGGCCCGCTGGATCACCTTGTCGTCCACATCGGTGAAGTTCTGTACGTGCCTGACGCGGTAGCCCTTGAACTCCAGGTAGCGCCGGAGGACATCGAAGATCACGTAACTGAGGGCGTGGCCGATGTGGGCAGGGGCGTAAGGTGTGATGCCGCACACGTACATCTTGACGGGATCACCAGCGGGCACAAAGTCACGCTTCTGCCCGCTAAGGGTGTCGTAGAGCTTCACTGCTCCTCCTCTAGCAAGGCCACGGCCAGGGCGGCTATCCCCTCCTCCCGACCCAGAAATCCCAACCGGTCAGTGGTAGTAGCGGTGACTCTAACCTGGGAAGGCCCTATGGAAAGGGCGGCGCCGATGTTTTCCTGCATCTTGGCGAAGTAGGGGGACAAGGCAGGCCTCTGCGCAATCATTGTAGCATCGATATTTACGATACGCCAACGGGCCTGGATTAGTAGCTGGGCCACCCGGGAGAGCAGAAGCATACTGGAGACACCCTTCCACTGGGGGTCGCCGGGGGGAAAGTGCTTGCCCTTGTCCCCAAGGCCTGCGGCGCCCAGCAGGGCGTCCAAGATGGCGTGGGCCAGGACATCGCCGTCGCTGTGGCCGGAGAGGCCCCGGGGGTGGGGGACCTGGTGGCCCCCCAGGACCAGAGGCCGGCCCTCCACCAGGGGGTGGGCGTCGAAGCCCAGGCCTACTCGCAAGCCCAAGGTAGCCCTCCCGGGGTGGGCATGGGCCTGCCAGTCAGGCGGGACCCGCCGTGTTCAGGTGCGCTCGCCATGGCTTCGTGACCTGAGGATGGCCTCGGCCAGGTGGAGGTCCTCCGGGGTGGTCACTTTAAGGTTATCGTAGGAGCCCATGTACACCTTTACCCTGACACCCAGACGCTCCACCATGGAGGCATCGTCGGTGACGTCCTGGGTGATGCGCTGGTGGGCCTCCATGAGCAGGTCGTACCGGAAGACCTGGGGGGTCTGGACGGCCCAGAGGGTATTCCTGGGTGGGGTGCTCTCCACCAGGCCCTGGGATGATACCACCTTTATGGTGTCTTTAACAGGGACGGCGGCGATGGCGGCACCGGTCTCCAGGGCCGCCTCCAGCCCCTGGGCGATGAGGCGCTGGTCCAGGCAGGGGCGGGCACCGTCGTGCACCAGGACCCACTGGCAGACTGGAAGTCGCTGCAGCCCTTCCCGCACCGAGTCCTGCCGTCTGGCCCCTCCGGCGCACACCGCCTGCACCTTGTCCAGGCCGTGATGGCGGGCCAGCTCCAGGCCGCGCTGAACGTTCTCCCCAGGCAGTACCAGGACAACAGGCCCGACCAAGGGTGAGGCTTGAAACACCCGGAGGGTATGGAGGATGAGGGGAACACCCAACACTTCAACGAAAGTCTTGTCGATGCCGCCCATGCGGCGGCTGGCCCCCGCCGCGACTATGACGGCGCCAGCCAGGGGCGATGTGGCGTTGGTAGAAGATGACATGGTGCTGTTTCACCGCTTAGTACTCCGGGTATCAGCCTGGTGGTTGCAGGGTTGTCCACGCCGCGGGGCGATTGCTCAGCCGCACTGCCCTGGTCCTCTCGCGATGGGGGCCGGACGGGTACTGTGACGCCTGGCTATTATAGCAAAGGTACCTGGAGGCAACCGGCCAGGTCTGAAGGATGCCGGCGGCGAGCTACGCTGCCTTGGGCTGGGCGAAGATGATGCGCCCGGCCGCGGTCTGGAGTACACGGGTCACCACTACTTCGATATAGCTGTTGATGTAGCGTCGGCCGCCATCCACCACCACCATGGTGCCGTCCTCCAGGAACCCCACGCCCTGGCCGAACTCCTTACCCTCCTGAATGATGTGGAGGGTCAGCTCCTCGCCAGGGAGGACCACGGGCTTCAAAGCGTGGGCCAGCTCGTTGATGTTCAGCACCTTGACCCCCTGGAGCTCCGCCACCCGGTTCAGGTTGTAGTCGGTGGTCAGGATGGGGGCACTGACGGCCTTGGCTAGCTGCACCAGCTTGCCGTCTACCTCGTGGCCGTTGGGCACATCCACGTCCAGCACCTCCAGGGGCACTTGGGACTCCTTGCGCAGCCTGTTCAGCACCTCCAGGCCCCGCCGGCCGCGGTTCCTCCGTATGGCGTCGCTGGAGTCGGCGATGTGGCGCAGCTCGTCCAGGACAAAGCGGGGGACCACCAGGGTGCCATGGATGAAGCCCGTCTGGCTCAGGTCGGCGATGCGGCCATCGATGATGGCGCTGGTATCCACGATGATTTTCCCATTGGCCCTGGAGCCGTAGCCAAGGCCGGGCCTGAGGGGGGTGGCCACCAGCCCCTGGAACTCCCGTTCCCGCTGAAGGCCAACGGAGAGGCCCAGAACACCCAGGGCCAAGGTAATCATGCTAGGGACGCCCCAGCCCAGCCACCCGCCCAATCGGAAGAAGGGTATGGAGATGAGGGCCGCCAGTACCAGACCAAGGAGAAGTCCTACCAATCCGGCCAGCAGGGTAGAGGAGGGAACGTAGCTCAAAGACCTGAACAGCCGGCTAACCGGCCTTACCGTGATATAAGGGGCTATGATCCCCCCTACTGCCATGCCCATGAGGGTGGTGATCAGGCCCCAGGGCATATAGCCGTCCAAGGCTGTGTATCGCCCGAGCAGGATGCTGGCCTGCCAACCACCGACTCCAAAAGCTACAATTCCTAGGATGCGAATAACCAGGTCAACCAAGGGTCCACCTCCTCACTGCCAGCATACCCTCCATCCATAAAAAGCAACAAAGGAGTGTACTTGGTACACTCCACCCAGTCTTGTCAGGGAGGCCCCATCTTCCCTCTGTCATGTTCCAAATCGTACCAATCCAGGGCGCTTATCTCTTCAGGCGGGGAAGGGCGTTTCCCTCACTTATCCCTGAACTGGAGAGATGCTGCCGTGAAGGTGTCGGCAAGACACACTACGTAACATTAGAATAGCACATATCGCCTAATCCTTAAAGTTAGCCAGGGCCCCTTCAACCACTAAAATCAGGGAAGAAGCTATTGAACCCAAGGGAACAGAGGTAGGTGACGGTGAGCATCTTGAGCATCTTCCCTGACCAGACCACTGAAAGGAAGGCCGGGAGGGGATATCGTACGGCGCCAGCGGCGGCACCGCCCAGATCGAAGATGGGGTTGGGGATGGCGGACAGTAGGAAGAGCACCAGCCAGCCCCGGCGTCTCATCCATCTTTCCATGCGCAGAAAGCTCTTGT
>DAOUBE010000310.1:0-3159 GCA_034432835.1 Dehalococcoidia bacterium
TGGGTGCAGGGCCAGCCCTGCCGGGTGGGTGGGTCAAGCACAATCCTTCTTAGGTGCCGAGAGTGCGGCTGCATGGTAGCGTCCCCACAAGGACGAATGGCGATAACCGGGGGAGTCCAGAGGGGCAAGGCCCCTCTGGAGGGGGTTTGGGAGTACCCCCAACATACCGAGGGCGGGTGGGTGGGAAAGCCAAGGAACCATCTTGTTGTCCGAAAGAGGGTGCAGGGCTAGCCCTGGCCGTCGTTCAATTCACCCAGAAGGTGGAGCCGCAGTCAGTTTTGACCACGTCTATGCGGACGGGGAAGGCATCCTTCACCTCGTCCAGATGGGTAATAACGATAATCTTCTGGAAATAGGACTGGATGGCCTGGATCACCTCGATGATGCGCTCCCTACCTGCCGCGTCCTGGGTGCCGAAGCCCTCGTCTATGAACAGGGTCGGCAGGGGTGCGCCCCGGCGCTGGGCCAGGATGCGGGACAGAGCGATACGCAGGGCCAGGTTAATGCGAAAGGCCTCGCCGCCGCTGAACATCTCATAGCTGCGGGTGCCCAGCTCGTCGGAAATTTTGATCTCCAAGGTCTCGATAAACTCCCCTTGGGCGCTCTTGCGTTCCCGCTGGGTCTCCAGCTTGACACTCATGCGATAGCCCGTCATGCGACCCAGGAGCTCGTTGGCCTCCCGCTCTAGCTCCGGCAGCACCGACTCGATGAGCATAGCCTGGAGACCCTTCTTGCCGAAGGCCTGGGCCAGGTCACGGTACACACTGACCTCCTGGGACAAGCGCTGAAGCTCGCGGCGTTTGGACGCCATCTCCTGCTCCGCCTGGGCCATGCGCCGGAGGCGGCCCTCCAGGTCGCCCTTGCGGGCCAGGACAGCTCTCTGGGTAGCCTCTAACTGCCCCTTGCGGCGCTCCACCTGGGCCAGCTCCTCTTCCAGGCTGGGCAGCCTTCCCGTGGCCGCCTCTATCTGGGCGATGCGTGCCCGCATCTGCTCCAGCTCCTCCTGCCGGCGCCGGGCCAGATGGAGGGCCCGTTCTCGCCGTTCCCTCTCCTGAGGAACACCCTGGACCGCCTCCTGGAGAAGACGGTAACGCTCCTCGTAGCCCTGAAGGGCCTCCACCCGCTGGCGCGCCTGCTGGTGAAGGGCGGGGTCGTAGCCCAGGGACTGCACCTGCGACTCCAGCACAGCCAGGCGGCGCCGCTCCTCTAGGGCGAAGTCCCCCGTCTTGAGGCGCTGCTCCACCTGAGACAGCTCGGCCTCTAGAGACTGGACCTCCTGGCCCGCCTTCACCGCCTCCTGTAACTGATGCTCTAGGGATGCGGCCTTCCCCTGCACCTCCCGGATAGCCCGCCTCAACTCCTTTTCCCGGGCGGGCAGGTCACGCTCCAGCCTAGCCCGCTCGGCCTCGACACGCTTCAGCTCCTCCTGGTTCTCCTGGAACAGCCTGCGCTTCTCCTGTATCTGGGCCTCGTAGCTCTGGGCCAGGTGTTGGCAGCCCTGGGGGCCCAGCTCGCTGTTACACAGGGGACAGCGGGCCTCGCCCGACGAGCGCTGGAGCAGGTCCAGTTTGGCCCGCAGCTCCTGGCCTTCGGCTTTTAGCCGCTCCCCGATACTCCTGAGCTGCCCAGCCGATGCAGCAAGTTGGGTGAGGCCGGCCCTGGCCTCCACGCTCATCCTCTCCTCGGCAGCCAGCTCCTCCAGCTTGGCTTTGGCCTTGGCCAGTTGCTCCTGAAGCTGGGATACCAGGAGGGTCTTGGGGCGGATGTCCTTCTCCAGGCGGTGGCGCAGGCTTTGGGCCTGCCCCAGGAGCTGGGCCTCCTGCTGGCGCAGGGCCTGCTCCAGGGGGGTGGCCTGGGACCGCAGCTCCGACAGGCGAGCCAGGGACTGGTTCAGCGCCTCGTACTGGAGGCGAGACTGTTGAAGGTCGCGGAAGCCGGCCTCCACCTCTTCTCGCTGCTCCATCAGGGCCTGGTACTGGGCCAGCTTCTTCTCCGAGAGGGCGGCCTCCCGGAGGAAGTCCTGGACCTCGGCCTCGATGGCTGGGAGCCGCCGCCGCACCTCCTCCGCCTCCTGGCGCTGCCTTTGCAGCTCCCCTACCTCCAGCCTCAGGGTCTCCTGTTTTCTGGCCTCGGCCTCCAGAAGGGTGGCCACCTGGGCCAGCTCTTGCTCCACCTCTTTAAGGCTGGCCTCCACCTGCTCCTTGTGGGCCACCTCCTGTTGGAGGCCCTGTAGCTGCATCTCCACATCTCTGACCAGGCGCTCCTGCTGGGCGGCTTGCTCCTTGGCCAGGGCCTCCAAGCCGTCGTAGTAGTCGAAGCCCAGGACCTTGGCCAGCACCTCCTTCCGCTCGTTGGGCGTCTTGTTGGTGAACTCGTCGGCGCGGCCCTGGAGCAAGAAGGCGCTGTTGATAAAGGTCTGGTAGTCCATGCCGATGAGCTCTTCCAGCCTTTTCTGGGTCTCCCGCTGGGAGTTGCCGGTGATGGACCGGAAGCCTTCGCCGGTCCACACCTGGAGCTGGAGGTCGGAGCCGGTGCGCTGCCGCCTTCCGCTCCGGGCGTGGCGCCTCACCACCCGGTAGGTCTGCCCTCGCGCCTGGAACTCCAGTTCCACCTGCATCTCGTCCTCGGCCATGTGGATAAGGTCGTCCTGAGCTTTGCCTCGGGCCTTACCCCACAGGGCCCAAGTGATGGCGTCCAGCAGGGCTGACTTGCCGTGGCCATTTTCGCCGCACAGGCAAGCCACGGATACGCCGTTCAGGTCCAGGGTGGGTACCCCGTCCCTGTAGCAGAGGAAGTTGCGCAGGCTGAGCTTTAGAGGGACCATTGACCGTCCTTACCACCTTTCACCGAAGGGGGTGGCTGTGTCTCACCTTAGTTTATACCATCTGGATTGAATAGGTAGGGCGCGGCAGTACGCCTCGGCAGGGCTAGCCCTGCACCCTCTTTCGGACAACAAGATGGTTCCTTGGCTGACCCACCCACCCGCCCTCGGTATGTTGGGGGGTACCCCAAACCCCCTCCAGAGGGGCCTTGCCCCTCTGGACTCCCCCGGTTATCAGCCATTCGTCCTTGTGGGGACGCTACCATGCAGCCGCACTCTCGGCACCTAAGAAGGATTGTGCTTGACCCACCCACCCGGCAGGGCTGGCCCTGCACCCA
>DAOUBE010000311.1:0-5129 GCA_034432835.1 Dehalococcoidia bacterium
CCGCGCCGGCCAGTATGTCTGCCAGGGCCTGCTGGGCCGAGGCCAGGTTCTGCTCTGCCTGGGCCACGGAGTTCTGGGCGTTGGCTAGGGCAGTGGCTGCCTGGGTCTCCAGAGTCTCCAGGTTGTCTTTGGCCTTCTGATAAGCCTTCCAGGCGTCCTCCATCTCCTTCTTGATGCAGGTGCCTCCGCTGGGTATCCGGCCGTCGTCGCAGGTGGGGGTCAGGGGCACGGGGTAAAAGTTAACCCAGGTGAAGATGACGGTCTCGTCCCAGGGGGTGCTGGGGTCATTGGAGGGGGTATCTCTGGAGGGTCTCTCCGGCCTGATGAAGAGGGAGGGGAGGTCCACGCCCAGGGATTTCAGGAGGGTATCGGGGTCCTGGTCAGCCTGGTCTGGGCTGAGGTGTATACCCAGCCACTTGGAGAAGGCCCCCAGGTAGGCCTCCTGGGCGGTGTTGAAAGTATCCCGCTCTGTCTGGAGCCTGGCATCCCAGTCCTTCTGAGTGAGGGACCGGTTGCGGCGGGCGTTGTCCAGGGCGGTGGTGGCGGAGTTGACCTGGGCCTGGGCGTTCGCCACGGCATCCTGGTCGGGGCCGTTCTGGAGGGCGGCCAGGGCGTCCTGGGCGTCGCGGAGGGCCTTGGTGGCCTTGGTCACTTCGGCCTCGGCCTGGGCGATCTGCAGGGTGGTGTAGGGGTTCCTGGCCTCCTCCAGGGCCTTTTCGGCGTTCTGGAGGTCCATCCTTGCCTGGGCCACGGCCTTTTCCAGGGTTGAGAGGGTGGCCGGGTCCAGCCTGGCCAGGGCCTGGCCCTCCTGCACCTGCTGGCCTGGCTGGACCAGGACTTCGGTGACGGTGCCGTTGGTGCCAAAGGAAAGGGTCTCTTTATTGGGGAAGGTCACGCTGCCGTTGATGGAGACCTGGTTGACCAGGTCTCCCCGCTGGACAGGCACCACCTGCTGGTCTTCGCCCAGACCGCCGCCGCTGGAGCCGTTCACCATGGCGTAGGCGCCGTAGCTGGCGCCCGCGCCAGCCACAATCACCACGGCCAGCACGGCTATCTGCCACAACTTAAGACTTCGCAGTGCAGTCAGGGCCGCCCTCATACCTCTTGCTCCCTTTTGTCAGGATTGCTGCCGGGGCCTGCCAGGGGCAGCTCGAAGGTGAAGCGGCTCCCCTGGCCGGGCGTGGTCTCCACCCGAATGGTACCCTGGTGGGCCTCCACCAGCTTCTTGGCGATGGTCAGCCCTAGGCCAGCTCCACCAGTAGCCCGGCTCCTGGACGGGTCGATGCGGTAGAAGCGGTCGAAGATGAAGGGGACGTGCTCAGGGGGTATGCCTTCGCCAGTGTCGGCCACGGTGACCCTGGCCCTATCGCCCACCACCTCCGTCAGGACGGAGATAGAGCCGTCCTTGGGGGTGTGGGCCAGGGCGTTCTCCAGCAGGTTGGCCACCACCTGGGCGATGCGGGTCCGGTCCATGTGTACCAGGGGTATGGCTTGGGGCACCTGAAGGGAGAGGGATATGCCCCGGGCCTCGGCCCTGGGACGCATGGCCTCCACAGACCTGCGCAGCACCTCCTCCAGGGAGTCAGGCTCCATGTAGAGGCGCAGGGCTCCGGCGTCGGCCAGGGCCAGTATGCGCAGGTCCTCCACCAGGTGAGTAAGATAGAGCACCTGCTGGTAGATGGTGTCGATGGTGGCCGGATCTGGCTGGAGGAGGCCGTCGCGGACGGCCTCCAGGTAGCCGCGGATGTTGGACAGGGGCGTGCGCAGCTCGTGGGCCACGTCGGCCATGAGGCTGCGGCGCTGCCGCTCCGCCCTCTCTAGCCCTTCGGCCATATTGTTGAAGGTAAGGGCAAGCTCCCCCACCTCGTCCAAGCCGCTGATGGGTACACGCTGGGACAGGTCACCCTGCCCCAGTTGCCGGGCGGCGGAGTTCAGGGCGCGGATGGGCGACAGTATGCGTCGGGAGACGAAAGACACCAGGACGATGCCTCCCATCCCCACCGCCAGGCCCGTCCACAGCAGGGAGTTGTTCACTGCCCTGACTATTCGGGAGGCTGGGGGCTCTGGGGCCACCTGGGTAGTGAGCTCAGGGTTGGGGTCCACCTGGACGTAGTAGGTTGGATTGGGTCCGTTGCCCAGGACGAAGGCTGGCTTCTGGATGGAGAAGCTCTTCACTGGCATCCCCCACTGCCTGTGGGTGTCCTCTATAACATGGCCTTGGGGGTTGGTGACGACGATGCGCCAACCGTAGAGGGCGCTGGCCTGTGTGATGGCTGGCTGCAGGCTCAAAGTGGTCCCCGAGGCGGCGTAGGTCCGGGAGACCACCCAATGGAGGCGGGCCATGCGGGCGCGGTTGACCTCCTCCTGGAAGCGGCGCGTCTCCTTTTCGGCGGCGTTGCCAACGTACACGCTGACGGCCCCCAGGGCCAGGGCCAGAACTATGGCAAAGCCGAGAATTAGACGAAACTGGAGGCTGAAAATCCGTTTACGCATCGCCGAACCTGTACCCTACTCCATAGATTGTGTGTATATAGGAAGGGCTGTTAGAGGCCCTCTCCAGCTTGCGGCGCAGTTTGGATACGTGAGCATCCACGGTCCTATCGAACCCGTCAAAGTCGTAGCCGAAGACCTGGTCGATGATCTGGTCCCGGGTGAACACCCTGCCGGGGTCTCGCATGAAGGCCACCAGGAGGCGGAACTCGGTGGGGGTGAGCTGGACCGGCGCTCCGGCCACCAAGACGGAACGGCGGCGCAGGTCCACCTTGATGTCCTTATAGGACAGCTCCGCGGGGCCCCGCTCTAGGGCCTCCTTGGCGGTGCGTCTGAGGACAGCGCGGACCCTTGCCGCCAGCTCCCGGGGGCTGAAGGGTTTGGTGACGTAGTCGTCGGCGCCCAGGTCCAGGCCCGCCAGCCGGTCCTCCTCCTCCACCCGCGCGGTGAGCATGATGATGGGCACCGTGGACTCTTCCCGAAGGGCGCGGCACACCTCCATGCCGTCCATACCTGGAAGCAGTATGTCCAGGACGATCAGGTCGGGGTGGGCTTCTCTAGCCAGCCTGAGCCCCTCCTTGCCGTCGGCGGCGGCCAGGACCTTGTGGCCGTCGTGGCCAAGGTACAGCCGCACCAGATTGACGATGTTGGGGTCGTCGTCCACTACCAGGACTGTGCTCTGCATGGCGGTCACCTCTGGCGGCTGTCCAGGCTGGCGTCGGGCCTGCCTGCGCGACGTCCATGGGGGCGGCCGGCGCAGCCTGTATAGCGGTAGATGTAGCGGGGAAAGCTGTGGGATTCCATAGAGTTCCTCCACAAGGAATGTTTATACCGTTCAATCTTGCAAAAATTTTGAAGGGGTCATTAGACCACCGGAGGGGGGCTGGAGACCAGGGCCCTTGTGTCAAGGGGAATACTGGAGAAGGTGGAGAGACATAGTAATTTTCCCTTAATCAGCATAAATCAAAATGACAATAAAATCAGCGGGGACGTGTAATTTTGCGATGGCGGGCAAGGAATCTCAACCTTGTCCGGAGCGGGACTAGGCCCTATGATTTGGCCGCATGACCAGGGGTGTAGAGCACCCCGCGCGGAAGGGGAGGACCGATGCCGAAGCAAGTGATGACCGTCCTTGGGCCCATCGCTCCCGAGGAGCTGGGCGTGACCCTTACCCATGAGCACATCCTTCTGGACATGAACTCCTACAACAGCCTTCCCCAGGAGGCTACGACCCGTGCCATGGCCAGAGAGAAACTGGATATAAGGCACCTGGGAAAGCTGCGGCGTCTGGCGGGCGCCAACGAGGACAACAACCGGTTGGATGACATAAACCTGGCGGTGGAGGAGCTCCTGGAGTTCAAGAAGGCGGGGGGCAAGTCGGTGGTGGAGCTGTCGTGCATAGGACTGGCCCGCGACGTTGTGGGACTCAAGGCCGTGGCGGTGTTGACCGGGCTGAACATCATAGCCCCCTGCGGCTACTACAAGGGTGCCATGCACCCGCCGTCGCTGAAGGAGCGGAGCATAGAGGATATCACCAAGGAGTTCATCACCGAGCTCACCGTGGGGATCGGGAACACGGGGATACGGGCGGGGGTCATTGGGGAGCTGGGCACGGGGCAGCCCCTGTACACCCTTCCCCCCTCGGTGATGGACATGACCAACCAGCCTGACCTTGGCCCCACGGAGGAGAAGGTGCTGCGGGCTGCAGGCCGCGCCCAGGTGGAGACGGGGGCTCCCATATCTATTCACATCTACAACTTCCGGCCCAATCGCCTTGCCCACCATGTGCTGGACGTGTTGAAGGAAGAGGGGGCGAACCTGGAGAAGGTGGTCATCTCCCACCTGGACTCAAGGCCGGATGTTCCCTACGTCCAGTCCATAGCTGACCGGGGCGCCTTCATAGAGTTTGACACCTTTGGCATAGAGTTCTACATCGATAGCATCTACAGCCAGTTCGCCAGGGATACCGACCGCATCGCGTTGCTCCTGGAGATGATAAACAGGGGCTACACCAACCAGATTCTCATATCCCAGGACGTCTGCTGGAAGACCCTGCTGGTCCGCTACGGGGGCTGGGGATACGCCCACATCAGCCGCCATATAGAGCCCAGGCTGAGGCATCTGGGGGTCAGTGACAAGGTTATCCACACCATAAGGGTGGAGAACCCGGCGCGGTGGCTGGCCTACTAGGAGAGGCCAGGCGCTCTTAGGAGGGGGAGGGAGGGTTGAAGGGGCTGGGCCAGGAGATGGGGGTTGCCCGCGGCCTGCTCGGCCTCTTGGGGGTGCGGACAATGACCCCTGGGCTCCTCCAGGCTGCGGGTGTGCCCGACCAAATCAGCACCGAGAGCTGGAGCCGGGACTCTATGCCCAGCTTGGCCAGGACCTTGTAGATGGTGCTCTGCACGGTCCTTACACTGAGGCCCAGGCAGTCTGCGATATCCCTGTCAGACCGGCCCGTGGCTACCAGTCTGGCCACCTCCAGCTCCCTGGGGGTGAAGCTGGAGCCGTAGGTGCGCTGGAACCTGAGCCAGGCAGTGTCTAGCTGGGCGGGCAGAGATGCGGCGAAGCGAATGGGGATCACCTTGAACTCTCGGGCTACCCACCGCACTACCTCCACAGTATCTTTGAAGTGCACCGGC
>DAOUBE010000312.1:0-7060 GCA_034432835.1 Dehalococcoidia bacterium
GGTAGATGCTGGTAAGATACCATAACCGCCAGCCGGCGGCCACCGGACACGGTATAATTGATAACGGCAAGGACTGCTTTAGGCGGAAGAGACCCATGGACGGTATGGAGAGAAGGATAGAGGAGGCTATCCAGCAGACGCGGGTGGTGCGCCCTCCCAGGCAACACCTGGCCACCTTTGGCGTTACCAACGTCCACTACTACATCGTCACAGAGCCGGCATACCGAGAGCTGGTAGGCGGGTCGGAGGAGGAGAGCGTCATACGCCAGGGACGGGTCATCTCCCAGCGGCCCACCATTGTGACTCCCACCTACATGCTGAGCCTGGAAGGGTTTAGCGAGAACGCCCGCAGGTATATGGAGTCCCTGGTGCACCGCTTTGGCCCCCATAGCCCCGGCCTGCTGTACCGGTACCGCAACGAGCCAGGCGGCCTGGAGATAGTCTCCGGGCCTGTGGCCGGCGTGGCCGCTCGCATCCGAGAGGACCTGAACAGCAAGGGCGAGAACAACGCGGCGGTCATTGTGGGGGTGGATGAGCTGTGGGACGTGTCTATGCTGAAGTTCATCTACGAGTACACAGCCTCGTCCCTGGCTTCCAACGTCAGCGAGATGCAGGCTATGGGGCTACTGGACCCCCAGCCACCCACCAGCGTACCCCGGGGCGTGGTGCAACACATCGAGCGGCTGTTCCGCCAGGTAGAGGAGGGCCTAGACCCCAAGGTGCTCAAGGAGGAGCTGGACCGCTGGGGCCTCTTCGAGCACTACCAGGACCGGTTCTTCGGGCTGTTCCGGCGCAAGAGCTAGTAGAGGGGGGACTCTCTGCCGCGGCAGCAAGAATGGCCGATACCACATACACTGCCTTTGTGCAAGAATTGATCTACCGATCAGCCTCATCGTCTCCTTGTTCCCACGCTCTATCCCGTGTACCCATCACGAAATATACCCCCCGGCCTAGGTGTTCTGTCAACACCTCGTTAACCTGTGCATCCCATCACCATCTACCAGGCCGATTGACAGACGCCGCCGGCGGGGGTAAATTCTCGCTAGTTTCAAACACCCACCACACGGGAATACAGAAGGATAGGAGATGCCATGACCAGCGCGAAGCCCAAGTTCAAGGTGGTTGTGCAGAAACCTTCGGGGGTGACCTACGACCTGGGCGAGGCTTCATACAAGCTGGAGCGGGAGGCCCTGGACCCCATCGGGGCGGAGATAGTGGAGATCGACGCCAAGACAGACGAGGACTACATCCGGGGTGCCCGGGATGCCGACGCCGTCATCGCCCGGGGGAGGCGCCTGAACCGCAAAATCATCATGGGCCTGGACAACTGCAAGATCATCGCCTGCGGCAGCGTGGGCCTGGACGGAGTGGACGTGCAGGCGGCCACGGAGAAGGGCATCGTGGTGACCAACGTCCCCGACCTGTTCGTGGAAGAGGTGGCGGACCACACCATGACCCTTATCCTGGCCTGCGCCCGGCGCATCGTCCTCATGGACAAGCTGGTGCGGGAGGGCCGCTGGTCCGAAGGCCGCCCCATGTTTAACACCATCCCCAGGCTTTTGGGCCAGACCCTGGGGTTCATCTCCTTTGGCAACATCCCCAGGGCGGTGGCCCGCAAGGCCAAGGTCTTTGGGTTCCACATGCTGGCCTACGACCCCTACGTCAACGAGACCATCATGGTGGACCACGGGGTGGAGCCTGTGGTCACCCTGGAAGAGCTGCTGGAGCGATCGGACTACATCTCCATGCACGTACCAGGCACGGCGGGCACGGTGAAGATGCTCAAGGAGGAGCACTTCCGCCGCATGAAGAAGAGCGCCATATTCATCAACAATGGCCGCGGCCCCACGGTGGACGAGGCCGCCCTCATCAAGGCCCTCCAGGAGGGCTGGATAGCCGGGGCCGGGCTGGACGTGCTGGAGAAGGAGCCGCCAGACCTGGAGAACCCCCTGCTGCACATGGACAACGTCATCCTCACGCCCCATATCGCCTCGGCCTCCTCACGCATGATGCCCGAGACCCGGCGCCGGGTGGGGTACGAGATCGCGGCGGTGCTCAAGGGGCAATGGCCCAGGAACCCCATCAACCCCTACGTGCTCCAAAAGAAGGGGATCTACCCCTGGCAGCCGCTGTACTACGATCGCGGTCCGGCCATTATTCCTTAAATCCCTTACCGCAGGGAATGTGGAGAGTATTAGTCTGGCCTCACCCCGTTCCCGCTCACCATGAATGTGGGGAGAAGCCTTCAGGCTGGGGGTGACGCCTGGGGTACAGGGAGAATCCCCTGAAACACCCCGAGGGTGGGTGGGAGAATCAAGGTTCTATCTTGGGCACCCAAAGGGAGGGGGCCAGAGCCGTTCCCTGGTGCAGGGCTCGCCCTGCCAAGTCATTCTCTGTGGTCAATCCAAGGGAGGGGTCTATGGACTGGCGGTTCGAGAAGCTGGCTGGCCCCTACGGCGGGGTGACCGAGGGCCCGGTGTGGACCGGGGATGCTCTCCTCTTCACCCATATCCAGGCCAGCCGTATTCTGCGCTTCGACCCCAGGAAGGGCGAGGTCACGGAGTACATCACCGGCACCGACCGTACCAACGGGCTGTGCTTCGACGGCCAAGGCAGGCTTTACGGTTGCTCCGGCGGCGGCCGCTGCATCCTGCGCTTCGAGGCCGGGGGCAGGATGACCCGCCTGCCTGACCGGCTGGACGGCAAGCGCCACAACAACCCCAACGACCTAGCCATCGACCGCCAGGGGCGCATCTGGTTCACCGACCCCTGGGGCAACGCCAACGACAAGTCGGGCATGGAGTTGGACCACGAGTCGGTGCTGCGCCTGGACCCCCAGCCCGGCGGGGGCTGGACCCTGCGCCGCCTGACCTTCGATACCACCCACCCCAACGGGATACTCATCTCGCCCGACAACCGGACTCTCTACGTGGCCGAGAGCGATTACGGGGTGGACAGAAAGCGGGAGCTGCGGGCCTACCCCATCAAGGACGACGGTACCCTGGGGCCGTACATTACCTTGCACACTTTCGGCCTGGACCATAGGGGTGTACACCGGGGGGTGGACGGCATGACCCTGGACCAGGACGGCAACATCATCGCCTGCGCGGGATGGGAGATCAGCGGGCCTGGCCCCATGCTGTACGTGTTCTCACCCACGGGGCGCGTCCTGGAGACCCACCCCATACCCACCCGCCGCCCCACCAACTGCTGCTTCGGCGACGCCGACATGCAGACCCTGTACGTAACCACCATCGACGGGGAGCTGTTCCGGACGCGGACTAACCGGCGCGGGTGGACCATGTGGCCAACGGGGTAACCCCGCTCCACCTCCTCCCACTTCACCACGGAGCACGCGGAGACTGCAGAGGACAGGAACCCGATTAACCTCTAACCTCGACTTTGCTCCCTCTCCCAGCGGTGAGGCTCTCCGCAGGCAATTCCTGGGAGATTTCACGGCTGGGGGACTTTCCGGCATCGGTAAGTCCTCTTAAACCCCCGCGGCTGCCCGTCCTAGTAGGGCAGCACGGTCTCCGGGTGCTGGCGGATGTAGTGGGCCTGCTGCACGCAGATGTTCTCCTGGAGCTGGATGGACATTCCGCCGTCCACCACCAGGGCGTGGCCGGTGATGAAGGAAGCATCCTCGGAGCAGAGGAAGGCGATGGCGGCGGCGATGTCGTCGGGCCTGCCACAGCGCCGCACCGGGTACTGGTCCTCGAAGAACTGGAGACCGCCGGGAAGCTGGGCCCACCGGGCCTCCATACGCTCGGTGACAATGTGGCCCGGGCAGATGGCGTTGACCCGGATGCCCTTGGGGCCGTACTCAATGGCCATCTGGCGGGTGGCGGCTATCACCGCCGCCTTCCCCGTCTCGTACACCAGGGAGCCCCGGGCCATGAGCAGCCCATGCACCGATGATATGTTGACGATGCTGCCACCACCATTGTTGGCCATGTGAGGGATGGCATATTTGGAGGCCAGGAAGATGGACTTGATGAGGACAGCCATGCCGTGGTCCCAACCCTCCTCGGTCACCTCCACGGCGCTGCCCCGGGACTCGGGGTGAGAGGAGTAGGCGTTGTTCACCAGGATGTCCAGCCTGCCCCACAGCTTGACTGCCCTGTCCACCATGGCCTTGATGTCAGCGTGCTTGGCCACGTCGGCCTGCATGGCCTCGGCGGTGCCCCCCGCGGCGCGGATGCGCTCCACGTTGGCCTTGGCCGTCTCCAGGTCGATGTCAGCTATGAGCACCCTGGCCCCCTCGGAGGCCAGCCGTCGGGCGGTAGCGCCGCCGATGCCCTGGGCACCCCCCGTGACGATGGCCGCCTTACCTGCGAATCGCTCCATGTGCTGCCTCCTCAAGTCTTGGGATGGTCTGTAGCTCCCCCCATTGTACTCTTTCCCTGTGACCTGTGTAGAGGTCGGCGGCATGCCCCAGGGCGCGGCCTTGACGGGGCACACCCTGGACCCTTCTCTGGGTGCCCAATGTGGACCGTTGGCTATCCCGCCAGCCCACCCTCGGTAGGTCTTGAGGGACGCCCCCTGGCCCCCCGGGGAAGTGGGTTGAGGGTGAGGCGGGCAGGGCCGCACGGTGGGAAGCGGGTCGCTGGTATTGTATAATCCCCCAAAATCCTCCTCTCAGGGCCGGCCCTGAGAGCGGCGCCGGGGTGACTCCCCTCCTATACTTATCACTCGACAGAAAGGAGCACGGTGGAGCAACAGAAGGTGACTACCGGTCCCATTCACATCAGCACCCAGGAGGTGATGGCTCGCCACGGGAAACCACCCTGGTCTGAGCGGCTGCTGGAGGACGGGCGCAACTATGCAGTCCTCATCTGCAACGACCCCGGGCAGAGTAACGATGCCCACGTCCACCCTGACTTCAACGAGTGGTGGATAGTGATGAAGGGCGAGCTTATCTGGGAGATCGCCGACTACCCACCCATCCACGCTAAGAAGGGCGACATCATATTCTCGCCGGCGGGCACTCGCCACTTCATCACCACCGTGGGCAGCGAGTCGTCCCTGCGTCTGGGAGTCACCAAGCCCGGCTCAGACCACAGCGTCAAGGGCCAGCGCGGCGCCCAGGTAAAGCCCTTCCCGCCCCAGAAGCTCCCCAACAGCCTACACTTCAGCCTCCAGGACTTCCTGGCAAAGAAGGGCGAGCCCCCCTGGTCAGAGACCATAATCCTTGACGACCGCAACCGCGCCACCCTCATCTGCCACGCTCCAGGTCAGAGCAACCGGGCCCACTGGCACCCGGGCTTCGACGAGTGGTGGGCAGTGCTCAAGGGTGAGCTGACCTGGCAGATAGGCAACCGGCCCCTCATCCGGGCCAAGGCTGGAGACCTGGTGTTTAGCCCAGCGGGGTTCCGTCACCACATAACCACCGTGGGCTCGGAGTTCTCCCTGAGGCTGGCGGTGACCCCGCCGGACAACCCTCACATCTACACCGACGACGATCAGGCCGCCCCTCCGCCAAGGGTGTAAGAACCACGTAGGGGCGGGTTTCAAGCCCGCCCCTACCCTTCCCACGGGGTGTGGTCTATCCGGTCGCCGTACTGCAGCCCCAGCTCCTGGGCCTCCCGGAGCTGCTCATCGTACAGCCGACGCCAGGCGTCGGGCATGTGGCTGCGCAGGTAGGGCGAGGTCAACAACTCCCCTTCTGAGAGCCTGCCAGCATCCACCACGGTGCCCAAGAAACAGGTGCCCGGGCCGCTGTCCATAGCGTTGACCACCCGGCAATCGAAGAAGGCCAGGGCGTCGTTCAAGACGGGGCTGCCAGTCACCCCCGGCACGTACTCCCACTCCCGCAGCTTCTGTTGGTCCCTTCCCGAAAAGAACCCCAGGCGCCACACCAGCTCCATCTGGTCGATGCGCAGCAGGTGCACGGCGAAGGCACGGCTGTTCCAGATGAGGCTGTGGGTAAGGTTGCGCTTGGAGATAACCACCAACAGCCTGGGGATGGTGGGCACCAGGGAGGCCCTGAGGACGGAGTTAGAGATCATGCCGTTGGCCTTACCTTGCCAGGCACTGGTAACGGCGACAATAGGGGAGGCCAGGTTACGCAGAAGCTGGTAAGTTTCGCAGGGGTCCAAGGCAGCCCCGCCGGCTAGGCCAGTTGCATAATGATCTCGCCGCGGCGCTGGCGGTAGGCCTCTACCAGGCTCTTGAACTTCTGCCGGTAAGCTGGCTGGTCTATGGGGTCGGTGGTCATCACAAAAGCGTCCTCGCGGTTGTCCGTGTAGTAGCCCTTGCGGGTGCCCACGGTCTTGAAGCCGTACTTCTGGTACAGGGACTGGGCCACCAGGTTGGACACCCGTACCTCCAGAGTGACCACACGGCTGCCGTTAGCCATGGCCAGCTCGATGGCCCCTATGAGCAGCAGTTCCCCGACACCGCGGCCACGCCACCGCTCCCGCACGGCGATGGAGGTGATGTGGCATTCATCCACCATGAACCATAGACCTACAAATCCCAAAATCTTGGGGTCTGTCTGGTTAGGCGCGCCCTTGGCAGACACCAGGCCCTTCACGCCGCTGAGGAAGCGACTGACCAGGGTGGGGGCAGAAACGGGCACCGCCTCTTTGGGCTTTTCTGCGGGGGGCTCCTCCGAGGAGGAGAGGACGGCGACCAGGTACCTGGCTCGGCGGTTACTTAACTCCCGTTTAAAAGGCGTCGGCGGCCACACGGTGGGGAAGGCTTCCCTTTCAATCTCCTCCGCCGTGGGAACATCGGCCAGGTGCATCGGCCTGAGCTGGACGTTCATAAAGAACCGATTTTACAAGAGTGGCTATATTGTACCATAAGGTCCTCCACAGGAGGTTGCAGAAAACAGGCCCTTTTTAGCTTCACCCCGTGCTATGGAAAACCCTCCCCTTTAGCTTATACTTTGGTTGACATTGGTTAATTCCTACTTCCTGTTTGCGTTCAGAGCGGCGGGCTCCTACCGCTGTATTCGTGGGGGGATGGCTAATATGAAGTGGTTGAAAAAGGAAATTCTGGCTTTCAGCGGGTTGTTCCTATTAGTAGCGTTCATTTCGGCCTGTGGGGGCGACAA
>DAOUBE010000313.1:0-1745 GCA_034432835.1 Dehalococcoidia bacterium
GGGGCCATGGCGGAGTACGATATGACCTTCCAGGGATACCCTCCCGACAGGACGGTGTTCTACAGCTACCGGGGCCCCGGCGAGGGCACCACCCCCCTTCCCTACACCTTCTCGGACACCCACCAGAGCATCGAGGACTCGGCCCAGCAGCTCCAGCGCACCCTCCAGCGTGTGAGGGAGGCCTTCCCCGGACAGCAGGTGGACATCATAGCGCTCAGCCTGGCGGGATGGATCGTACGCTACTACCTCCTCAACCTGTATGATCCCAGCGAGGTGCCCATCATCGAGCATGTGGTTATCTTTTCCGTCCCGGGGGTGGGGGCGCTGGCGCCCTTCCCGCCCTTGGGTCAGCGTGGGCAGGGGTTCATCGGCGCCCAGGCCATGGGCTTCCTCTTCGACTTCGGCCGGGCCATAGATTACTCCCATGTCCGGTCCGACTCGCCCATCTGGCGCCAGATAATCTACCAGCCCAGGTTCGTCCAAACCCTGACCTTCCCCCTCCACAACCCCAATGTGCCGGAGCTAGTGCTGTGGTCCGTCCGCGACCTTTCTGGGCTGGCCGGGCCAAGGCCCCTTCCCGGTACCAGGACTGTTATAGTACCCGCCTATCACGCCGACGTCCCCTGGCACCCCAAGAGCCTGGAGACCGTGCGCCGCTTCCTGGCCGACAGGCCCATCCCCAGGGACGGCATCTGGCACCTGGTACACCGGGTCGCCTGGTACGGGGCTGCGCCCTGGAAGCTGCCCACCGCGACGGAGAGGGCCGAAAGCGCAACCGCGGCCCCAGGAGAGTTGGTGGCAGGCCAGGACCCTTGAGCTGTCAGGTCCGGCTACCCCTTGCTCTGGCGCCACAGATGGGTCGGGTTGAGGGTCGCCCAACAAGAAGAGTCCCCCAGGCCCTTGGGCAGAGCCTGGGGGACGGCGCTAGGGGGAATGAAGTCTTGGTATTATGTCAGGCAGGCGCTGGGGGACACCGGCGTGGCCCGCCTCACGCCCTTAGAGCGCCCCCTTGGCCTTGGCGTAGGAGATGGCCTGGTCCTGTATGTCCACCCCTGCCAGCTCGCTGTAGGCCGCCAGAAGCCGCTGGGTAATGGGGCCCGGAATAGGGCCAGGCAGGGGCCGGGTATTTATGCGGGACACTGGCATGACGCACGGAGAGGTCCCCGTAATGAAGGCCTCGTCAGCCCCGTAGGCATCGTACATCTGGACATCCTCCTCCCGCACCTCGATGCCCAGATTAGCCGCCAGCTCCATAACGATGGCCCGAGAGGTCCCCTGCAGTATGGCCCGGTCCGGCGGAGTGCGCACCACCCCGTCCTTAACAAAGAACAGGTTACAAGAGATGCTCTCGGTGATGTTCCCGTAGTGGTCCTGGAGCAGCGGGAAGCCCTCCGGGTCTATGACCGAAGCCTCTTGCTTGGCCAGGCAGAAGTTCATGCGGCTGATGTGCTTCATCTTGGGGTCCACGGTATCGGGGGGATAGCTTCGCACACTCACCGGCACCAGGTGGACTCCCTTTATGTAGTACTTGGCGTAGGCGTCGAAGGGGATGTTCCTCATGGTGATGATGAGGTCGCTCTTGGCCCTGGCTGCGCCCCTGGGAGTCTGAGCCCTGGGGACCAGGTGGGTGATGTGGAACTCCTCCCCCGCCGGGCGCAGGGGCTCGTTCCGCCGCACCAGCTCCAGGGTCAGCTCCTCCAGCTCCTCCATAGACATGGGCGGCTCCATCAGGGCCGCATCAATGG
>DAOUBE010000314.1:0-4934 GCA_034432835.1 Dehalococcoidia bacterium
CAGTTGAAGATAGGTTTGACCCCCCATGAGCTCCCTTATTCAGGGTGCAACTCATGGGCATCCTCGCCCTTCACCCACAGCATCAGCTCGCCAGGGCAGGGCTCACCCCGCACCCATAGTTTGGCTATCGTGCTCCAGGTGGGATGGTAAAGCACCGGTGGGGGGCCACGGGGAGGTGCGGAGGGGCTGGGGCCAGGGGTGCCGGGGGCGCCCCCTTCTGCTAGGGGCTCCAGGGGAGAGCCCCCTGGCACGCCCCGAGGGCGGGTGGGTAGGAGCAAACACAATCCTTCTCGGGTAGCCAGATGTAAGGCTACAGGACGGTGGCCCTAGGTCAAGGGCTGGCCTAGAACAGGGGGAGTGCAGAGGGGCCAGGCCCCTCTGCTAGGGGTTCCAGGGGAGAATCCCCTTGGGCAGGCCCTTGACCCACACTTCGCTGAGATGGTCACTAAGGTATGTGACCAGGGAAGGCACAGAGCGGGTGCAGGGCACACCCTGCCCGACGTTCACGGCTTTTTCACAGGCTGGCCCGCTGGCCTCACGCCTCCCTTATCAGCCCAGGTTATCCTGAATACGTCCAGGGAAAGGCGCCCCATGGGCAGCGCCGGCTTCCATCGGCCCTGCCCGCGGGACTGCCCTCAGGAGGTGGCACATGGAGAGAAACCTCATCGCCCGCAGCCCCACACTTAAAGAGCAGCCGGTGGTAACTGAAAACGTCTCCAGGCTGAGGCTCTTCGGCCGCACCTTCACCTTCCAATACCACGACGTGCTCATCCCCTTCACCCTCCTGCTGAGGGTGGCCATGGCCTGGGTGTTCCTCTGGGCCGGCATAGAGAAGCTCCTCGAGGGGTTCTCCGCGGCCGGGTTCCTCGTCAACGGCACCAGTGGCCCCCTGAAAGACTTCTGGGTCAGCCTTGGCCAGTCCAGCACAGCAGTGGCCATCATCAACCCCCTGGTCATCGTCAGCCAGATCCTGATAGGCGTGGCCCTGCTCCTGGGCCTGTTCACCAGGCTGGCCTTTCTGGGGGCGGCGGCCCAGATGTTCCTCTTCTACCTGGCCCAGTACCCTCCCGAATTCAACCCCTTCCTCGACTACTTCATCGTGTACATCCTGGTCTTCGCCCTGCTGGGTGCTCTGGGGGCGGGACGCATCCTAGGTCTGGACAGGTACATCGAGCGGTGGCCGTGGGTCCGGCGCTCCCGCTGGCCCCGCTACCTGCTGGGGTAGCCAGCGTCCAATCTAGATGGAGGAGGCGATGCAACTATGGTGACGCTGCCTGATATAGAAGCCTATCCCAAGACAGTTATGCTCCGCGACGGTAGCCAGGTCCAGCTAAGGCCCCTGGAGGCACAGGACAAGTTGCGCCTGCTCCGGTTCTTCGAACGAATCCCCGAGGCCGAGCGATATTACCTCAAAGAGAACGTCACCTCCCCTGAGGTCATCCTGAACTGGACTACAAACATCAACTTCGACCGCGTTATCCCCATCGTGGCCGTGGCCGAGGACGAGATCGTGGCCGACGCCACCCTCCACCGCAGCCGCGCGCCCGCCCGCCGCCACATCGGCGAGCTGCGCATCGTGGTGGACCCGGAGTATCGAGAGCGCGGCCTGGGCCGGCGGCTCATCGCCGAGCTGCTGGACATCGCCGCCGAGCTCCGGCTGCACAAGGCCGTCTTCGAGCTAGTGGCCCACCGCGAGGTGGCCGCCATCAAGGCCGCCAAGAGCATCGGCTTCCGCCAGGTGGCAACCCTCAAGGAGTGGGTGAAGGACCTGTGGGGTAACTACGAGGACCTAGTAGTGCTGGAGCTTCCCCTGGAAGACGTCCAGCAGTGGTGGAGGTACTGAGCGACGGACCAGGCCTGCCTCCCTCCGTACGCCCGACAGGTAGCTCCTCCCTGGAACAAAGAGTACCCAGGAAAGCGAAGCGAGGGACAGAGGGGCGCCCCCGAGGGACGCATCCAGGGCAGACGGTTGGGTCAACCACAATTCATCTTGGGCGCCCGAAAGTGGGTGCAGGGTGAACCCTCGGGCAGGGCAGGGCCCTGCCCGAGGGTGGACGTCTAGCCCCCCGAGACAGTACAGTATTACAGGAACGCGTAACGAGAACTTGAAACCCCTTGACCCAACCGAAGCCGATCGGCCGACAGACAGAAAGGAGAACACACCCATGTATGGCAGAATCCTGGTACCCCTGGACGGGTCCAACCTGGCGGAGCAGGTGCTACCCTACGTCAAGGCCCTGGCCCAGGGCCTGCGCTCCAAGATAGAGCTACTTAACATCATCCTGCCCCTGAGGCCAGACTTCAAGGACCGGAGCTACGTGCGCTACCTCGGCAAGGTGTCGGGACTGGCGCGCACCGCCGCCCAGGAGTACCTAGACAAGGTCGCCGCCCCCCTACGGGACGCCGGCCTCACCGTCTCCACCACCATCCACGAAGGAGACGCCGCCACCTACATCGTGGACGAGGCTCAGGAGCAGCCAGACACCCTCATCGCCATGTCCACCCACGGGAGGTCCGGAGTCACCCGCTGGGTGATGGGTAGCGTCACCGACAAGGTCCTCCACGCCACTACTAACCCCATGCTGGTAGTCCGTGCCCAGGAGAGTAAGCGTCCAGCCGCCGACGTGGTCCTGCGAGGCATCATCGTACCCCTGGACGGGTCAGGGCTGGCGGAGCAGGTCCTGCCCCACGCGGCTGGCCTGGCCAAGGCCTTGGGCCTCAGCATCACCTTGGTGAACGTCATCGCCATACCCCAGCTCTCCTACGCCTATGCCAATTTCCCAACCCTCCCCTACGAAGACCTGACCCGGATAGCCGAGGAGGACGCCAAGGAGTACCTGGAAAAGGTCGTCAACAGGCTCCGCCAGCAGGGCGTGTCATCAGTGGAGTACAGGGTAACCCCGGGCGGTCCCGCCAGCATCATCACAGACGCGGCCAAGGCCATGCCGGACCACCTCATCGCCATGACCACCCACGGCCGGTCGGGCATACGCCGTTGGGTCCTGGGCAGCGTGGCCGACCGCGTGGTGAGCCACTCTACCACTCCCGTCCTGATGATTCGGGCGGCGGGTGAGGGCAGCCGCCAGGGTTAGGCTACAGAAAGTCCACCAAGCCGTGCGCCAGGCCAGGGGCTCCTGGTCGGGCGCACTCTGCCTTTAGTAGAATGGACTGTCAAGGTTCCCACTGCCAAGGAGGCAAGGGAGGGCCAGACAACCTGCCCCGCTGGGCTTTGCACCCAAGACCAGGTCAAGGATGGGAAAATGAAGGCTCGAGACATCATGAGCAGCCCTGTGATCACGGTATCGCCGGAGGCAACGGTGGAACAGGCCGCCCAGCTAATGCTGGACCGCCACATTAGCTGCCTCCCAGTGGTGGACGATACGGGCAAGCTGGTGGGTATGCTGACCCATACCGACTTCGGCCTAAGGCATCGGTTCATCCCCTTGGCAAACAACCTCTACAGGCTTCTGGGGACCTGGGCCAGCCCCCAGACCTTGGAAGCCATTGGCAACGCCGTGCGCAAAAAGCGGGTCAAGGAGGTCATGGCACACCCGGTCATCACCGTCCAGGAGGACGCCGACCTGTCCGAGGTGGCGGAGCTGATGCTGCGCCATGAGGTCCACCGCCTGCCAGTGATGCGAGGCTTCCAGCTAATAGGGATCATCACCCGCCACGACCTGCTGAAGCTCATCGCCTCTGGAAGAACCGGCGCCGAGGGTAGCAGCCAGGCCCGTTAAGCCAGCCCGTCCCACCGGTAAGCCGGGACGTACTATACCCTACCAACCGTCAGCGGAAGGGCCCTCGATGAGGCCTCTAACCTTCCAATACCATCGTCCCTGATGGGCCAACCCCTTCCCTCTCCCGTCGAGGGAGAGGTGCAGCCGAGGGTAACCAGGATTCCCCCTACGTGGGTCAGGGGTGCAGGGGACGGAGTCCCTGCCGGGGGTTCGGGGGTGTCCCCCGAAAACCCATCGAGGGCGGGTGGGTGGGTCGAACACACCCCTTCTTGGGTGCCGAAAGTGCGGCTACATGGTAGCGCCCTTACAAGGACCAATGGCTGATAACAGGGGGTGCAGATGGGGATGGGAGGCGACGAGACACAATAGTCCACCTTACATGTCCAAGGAGAAGGTGCACCCTACACTAAGGCACACCTCACCTCAGAGCACACCTGCGGGACCAGAAAGCAAGGGGTCAGGAAGCCAGCCCTACAAACCCTTACCCCAACAACACCGCGGGGTATCAGAGCCCAGTGGAACATGGGCCATGGTTGGCCCGGCCAAGAGAGACCCCCATTGCTACTGAAGCCTTCGCGTGCCCCTCCTCTGCGTCACCCCAGCCTTCTCCGCCCCTGTTCCGGCCATGGTCGCAGCCCTCCTGGCCCTCTCCTCCCACATGGCCTCTGCCTTCAGCCAGAAGTCCAGGTCTCGGCCTAGGGGCTGGCCAGCCTCCATCCACAACTGGTAGGCTATACGACGTATCTCTTCTTCACGGTCCATGGTAAACGTTCGCCTCCTGAGAGTGTTGGGTGACCCAAGAAAGACCACCCAGCGGTGGTCGTGGAACCACTCATGCAGAGCGCGTAGCCGCATAGGCGACCTCTCTGCGATGGTTCCCGTTCTGAGACTCAGGTCGCGGGCTATGCGGTTCGGCACCCTTCACTGGTGGTACAACCTCGCTCCAGGGGCTCTCGACCTCCAGCCTGACAGGCGGAGGAAGCTCCTGGCGCTCCACCTTGGGGACGTGAACAT
Source organism: Dehalococcoidia bacterium (assembly GCA_034432835.1). Taxonomy (GTDB): domain Bacteria; phylum Chloroflexota; class Dehalococcoidia; order Lucifugimonadales; family DAOUBE01; genus DAOUBE01. The sequence continues at coordinate 4,752 of DAOUBE010000314.1, forward strand.
CCAGGCCCAGCTCCTGAAGGGTGGGCAACAACGCCCTCTGTATCACTGAGGGCCATGTGTACCTTCCGGCCGAGCGCCTGGCAGCCTGCCGCAGGCTCTGGGCGGCCTCACGGTGCCGGTACAGGTAGGTGACGTGGTGCACTATCTCCCTGGGGTCGTTGGTCTGGAGGGAGATGGCATCGT